>JALVYA010000047.1 GCA_027038095.1 Archaeoglobaceae archaeon | reverse complement strand
GAGCTGTCACGTAGGCAATCAAAAAGCTGTACACAGCCGAAAAAGCCACCCACTTCCAGCTCCCGGTTTCACTCTTTATAACCGCCATTGTAGCCGTGCAGGGCATGTACAGCAGTATAAAGACCATTAGGGCAAAAGCCTGTGCCGGACTCAGCAAGGCGTGCAGGTTTTGAGCCGTAACGCTGAGAGTCTCCACTATCACCTCCTTCGCTATGAGTCCGGTTAGCAGGGCAATAGAAACCTCTCTTCCCCAGCCCATTGGTGAGAACAGCGGTTTTATTGCGTCACCAATTACGAAAGCGTAGCTGTCCACTCTGCTCGGGTAGTTCGTTATAAACCAGAGCACCACAGACATCGCGAGTATTATCGTACCTGCCTTCTCCAGAAAGTGCTTCAGTCCGTGCCAGCTGTTCATGAGCACATCCTTCAGGTTTGGTATTCTGTAGGGGGGCAGTTCCATAACGAAGTCAGCGTCTCCTTTAAAAACGAAGGTTCTCAGCAGGTAAGCTGTTAAAAGGGCGAAACCAACGCTCAGAAGGTAGATCACCATTAAAACCTCCCCTCCGTTTTTCGGGAAAAACAGGCCGGCAAGCAAAACGTACACGGGAAGCCTCGCACTGCACGATATGAACGGAATGCTCAGTATCGTGGCAAATCTCACCCTGCTGTCCTCTATACCCCTTGCAGTCAGCACAGCCGGGACGTTGCAGCCGAAGCCCATTATCAGCGGTATGGCAGCTCTGCCGTTTAACTTCAGTCTGCTCATAATTCTGTCCATCAGAAAAACTGCTCTCGCCATGTAACCACTGAGTTCCATAAAAGCGAGCCCTATGAAGAGGAACGCTATGTTCGGCACGAAGACGAGTACGCTTCCAACGCCCCTGATAACACCTCCGCTCAGCAGGGAATAAAAAACGTTTTTGCTGCCGATTAATCCAGCAGCAAAATCCACTCCAGCCTCAATCAGTTTAACGAAAGGTGAAGCTACCTGATAGGTGAACTTGAAAAGCATCCACATTGCGGAGAGGAAAATCAGCATTCCCACGACCGGATCGGTAAAAACCTCATCCAGCTCGTCAACGCAGGTCAGGCTGCTCCTCTTTTTTAGAACGCTTCTCGTTATTTCCTCTGCAAGTTTTACCGCTTCCTCTGTCGACTTAGCGGAAATCCTGCACTTTCCGGGATTGAAAATCGCTCTCCTGAGCCTGTCTATTCCTTCGCCTCTGACTGCCACGGTTTCAACTACCGGTACACCCAGAAATTCCGAGAGTTTTTTGGAGTTAACCCGGATTCCTCTCTTTTCAGCTTCGTCGATCATGTTCAGTGCTATTACCATTGGAGATTTCGTGGAGCACAGCTGTAACGTCAGGTAGAGGTTTCTCTCCAGATTTGACGCGTCGATAACGTTCAGAATCAGGTCGTAATCACCCTCGAAAAGGAATTTTCTTGAAACCTCCTCATCAGCACTGTAAGCTTTCAGACTGTAGATTCCGGGCAGGTCTATGAACTCCACAGTAACGCTGTCTATTACCGTCTTCCCCTCTTTTCTTTCCACAGTTGTTCCGGGAAAGTTTCCGACCTGAAAGTTTCCCCCGGTGAGGGCGTTGAGTATCGCAGTTTTTCCAACGTTCGGATTACCGACCATGGCAACTCTCAACTTCCGCATGCTCCCTGTCCGCTATTGCTGTGAGCTTTTTAAATGTTGACCCGCCAATGCGTCAGCACACTCCAGCTTATGCCTGACATTTATTAGCAAATCTACCGGACACGCCAAATACAGTAAATATACCGTACAGGCAGCGTTCATGATACGGCAGTTTAAAAAACGTTAAATACTTCGTTGCAGAAATAGTAAGCCTGTGAACGCAGTCATGGATCGAGAGGACTTAATCAGAGAACTCATAGAGCGGGTCGCTGGCGAAGTTGGACTGATAATATACACACTGCACCCGAAGAGGGAGTTTACAGACGAGGAAATTGCTGCGGAACTTGGAGTGGAAATAAATGACATAAGAAGAGCTCTTTTTTACCTATACGAGATAGGGCTTGCGGATTACAGGAGGAGGAGAGACGACGAAACCGGATGGATGGAGTACTACTGGCGGATAAGGTACGATAGGGAGGATGAAGTGCTGAAAAGAGAACTGCTGAAAACGAAGAAAAAGCTTCAGGAAAAACTTGAGGCAGAGGAAATGAGCGTTTACTACCTCTGCATAAACGGGTGCGTAAAGGTGAACTACGAGGAGGCAATGGACCTGAACTTCACGTGCCCGAGGTGTGGAGCGCCCCTTGAGTACTTCGATACGAGCATGGTGCTGGAGAGTCTGAAAGAAGAAATAAAAAAAATAGACGAACTCATAGCAAAAATAGATAAAGCCAGAGGAGAGGCGAGAAAGGTCAGCTCCTGATCACTTCTTGTCCGTAATCCCCTTTTCGGTAATTCTGAACAGAGCTTCTCCCTCTGGAAGGTGGGGGGAGTCGATCAGCCTTGCCACTCTGAGCTCTCCCTTGCTCTTTTTGAGGTACACCCTGAAAGTTGCCGTGTGTGCAACTATGTGACCACCAACGGGTTTTGTCGGATCGCCGTAAAATATGTCGGGTCTCGCCTGAACCTGGTTGGTAACGACTATTGCGGCGTTGAACAGCTCTCCGAATCTGAGCAGGTCGTGCAGGTGCTTGTTCAGCTTCTGCTGTCTGTCTGCGAGAGTTCCTCTTCCAACGTATTCCGCCCTGAAGTGCGCCATCAGGGAATCGACTATGAGCAGCTTTACCTCCTTCCCCTCTTTTTTGAGCTTGTTAGCGAGCTCCTTTGCGTTGTCGACGAGGAGCATCTGGTGATTTGAGTTGTAAGCCTGAGCGACGTATATGTTCTTCAAAACTTCTCTGGGGTCGAGCCCCTTTCCCTCTGCCATCTGCATTATCCTCTCAGGTCTGAACGTGTTTTCCGTATCTATGACGATTACGCATCCCTCCAGGCCTCCCTGATCTTTTGGCAGCTGGACGTTTACGGCAAGCTGGTGGCAGACCTGAGTCTTACCGCTGCCGAACTCTCCGAAAAATTCAGTTATGGACTGCGTTTCCACCCCTCCTCCGAGGAGTTCGTCAAAGGCTTTACTGCCGGTGGTTATCTTTCCAATCTTCTTTCTTCTTTCGAGAACTTTATCTCCGCTTTCGAATCCTCCAACTGAGGCGAGCTTTCTCGCAGCAGCAACTATTTTTGCAGCGGTGGACTCGCTGATAGATAACCCCTCTATTGATGCGAGCTCAGACGGAGAAGCAACGGCAACAGCCTCTACAGTCGTATATCCTGCTTCTCTTAGTTTTTCCGCTATGGCGGGACCCACATGGGGAATATCTTCCAGATCGACGTGTCCGGATTCTCCTTTCTGTTCATCTTCTCTTTCAACCTTTTCAGCCATCATACTCACCCTGTTTTTACATCAAAACTTCCGATTTACGTTAAATTCTTAACGGCTTTTAACGTACTTCTCCGACGGAATGACTTAAAGTACTTTTTGGAGTTTACAGGCTGTGAACCGGACAATCTTCGATGCGGTTCTGCT
>JALVYA010000046.1 GCA_027038095.1 Archaeoglobaceae archaeon | reverse complement strand
GCGCCGGTCGTATCGACAACTCTTTCAACTTTGAACGCCGGCGAAAAAACTTTTCCACCCCTGTGGTACGCTACACTTCCTCTTTCCCCCAGAGTTACAACCAGAACAGAAACGCAGTTCAGAAAGTCTTCCGGATCGGCTCCAGTCAAGCTGAACTCCATTTCCGAAAGAATGGCTATGTCAACGTACTTTAAAAGCTCTGAAAGTTTATCGAAACCGAGAGACGCGTAGGGATAGCCGAGGTTTAAAGCCACCTTGCATCCACGACTTTTTGCTTCTCTGGCTATGCCCAGATGAACGTCAAAGCTCATTTCAGACGGGAAAGGGTCGAGGTAAAACAGTTTCGTTTCCGTGTAATCCTTTTCTTTTAGACGCAGTTTCAACTCTCCAGAAGCGTTTGGGTGAACGAAGAAAGTTCTTTCCCCTTCCTCATCAACGTATATGTCCACCTCTCCCGTCTCAGGATGAGTAATCCAGTAAATTACCGAAACACCCACTTTTTCGAGGCTGGACTTGAAGAAGTCAGCGTTGGCATCTCTTCCAAGTGTGGTGTAAAACCTGCACCGCTCGCCGAAGCTCGCAAGTCCGTAAATTGTGTTCGCAGCAGCTCCACCGGCCTGTTTTATGCTTTCCCTGACTATTGCCTGACCTCCCCTCTCGGGATACCTGTTTATCCTGCATATCCTGTCAACCAGAGCCGGCCCGACACCTGATACGTACCTCACCCTGACAGGTTGAACTCCTGATTTTTTAGCGTTTTCTTATATAACATCTGTCAACCATCACTGTCCATCCGGAAACTTAAAATAGTATGAAAAACAGCCCGGAACAACCAAGGTGTGGAAAATGGTATCGGAAGATGTTAGGGAAAAAGCTCTGGCTCTTGCGGAAGCGATTTTGAATTCGGAAGAGTATAGAGATTTTATCGAAAAAGAGAATGTTTTGAAGGAAGACGATGAAGCTCAGAGACTTCTTGCCGTGTTTCAGGAGAAACAGAGAGAGTTCATGGCCATGCAGCTCAGCGGAGAAATGGACGAACAGCTCGTTAACGAGCTGAGTGAGATTCAGAGCAAGTTGAACAGCATGGAGTGCGTCGTAAGCTTTGTGAACTCATACCAGAGGTTTGTTAACCTGCTCGGAGAAATCGGGGAAGTTATAAGTCAGGAAATACAGTTCGATTTTGGAGAGGCTTACAGAGGCTAATAGCAGCTGATGGTTAAAGCGTTTTCAGATTTTCAGATATTTTGTGCAGTTTTATTTAATGTTTTTACAACATTTATTTTGCTGGATACAATTCTGCAGCAGGCTTCAATGTTAAAATGTTAAAATCAGGTTGCTCAGCGATGCCTCAGCACTGATTAGAAGTTAAAACTGATGCCCGAACAGAGCAATTCCTAAACTTATTTTGAAAATGACGTGTAATAACCTCGCACTATTTCTGAATGTATAAATATAAAAATATATACAAAGCGGAAAACGGGAGACTGCGGGGGATCGAATGATTGAAGTTAAAGAGCTTTACAAAGCTTATGGGGATAAAATCGCCATCAACGGTTTAAGCTTCACGGTCAGCGATGAAATCTACGGTCTCTTAGGCCCAAACGGTAGCGGTAAGACGACGCTGATGAGAATTCTGGCGGGAATAACAAAGCCGACGAGGGGTAAGGTTCTGGTCGAAGGCATTGATGTAGCAGAAAATCCGCTGAAAGTTAAGGAGATCGTCGGTTACATCCCCGAAACGCCCGTCCTTTACGAAAGCCTGACGCCAGGCGAGCTGTTCGATTTCGTGGGCAAAATAAGAAAAATTCCAGGAGAAGAGCTTGAAGAGAGAGTTAACCGCCTCGTTAAAGCCTTTGGAATTGAAAACTACATGGATCAGTTTATCGGAACGCTGAGCTTTGGCACGAAACAGAAAGTCTCGGTTATCTCAGCCCTCCTGCACAATCCACGCGTTCTGTTACTCGATGAATCCATGAACGGTCTGGATGCGAAGAGTGCAAGAATTTTCAGAGAACTTCTGTTCGAATTCAAAAAGGAGGGAAAAAGCATAATTTTTTCAACCCACATACTTCCTCTGGCCGAAATGATTTGCGACAGAATCGGCGTTATCTACCGGGGAAAGCTGGTAGCTGAAGGGAGCGTTGAGGAGCTGAAGGAGAGAGCACACGAAGAAAGTCTGGAAGAAGTGTTTTTAAAACTTACAGAGAGCAAAGAAGAAGTTTTTGAGATCATTCAGGCTTTAAAGCTGTAAAGCTGCAGGGATTGGCATGTTTGAGGTGCTCAGAATCCTCTACAGGGAAATGCACTACCAGATGCTCAAAAGGAATCCCGTGATAAACGACGAAAAGATTGTTAAACGCCTGAGAAAGCTCAGCATAAAGAGAAATCTTGCAGCGTCGTCCTTCTTCTATACCCTGTTCGGCTGTTTCATTGCCGGAATTGCTCTCACGAACAATAAAGCCGTAATTGCGTCTCTGGCCGTTACTCTCTCCATGATTTCGTTTATCTTTACGCTGTACATAACAGCCGTCAACTCCCACTACATCTTTTCTCTGGGAATTTTTGAGCCTTTAAAAACTCTGCCGGTGAAAGTTGGAGCTTACTACCTGAGCGGGTTGCTGTTACTGGATACCGTAACGTGCGCAGCAATAGCGATTCCGGCCGTCATCGTTCTGGCAATCAGGTATCCTCTTCAGGCAGCGTTGGTTCTGCTGTGGGTTTTAACGGGCATTCTGATCGGTCACACAATCGGTTTACTCGTTTTCTCGTTCTTCGGGCTGAGGATAAGCTACAGAAAGACAAAAGGACAGTTTTTGAAGAGCGTCGCCAAAATCATCGGACTGGTAATATTCATGAGCGCACTTTACAGCTTTGGCTACCTTCAGAGCTACCTGACGAGGTACAGCGAAAAATTTGCTGAAATTTTTGGAAAATACGCAATTGCCTATCCGTTCTCAGCCGCATCGGTATTTGACCCGGTCGAAAGCTTAGCGCTATTGGCTGTCTATTCAGCTGTGTTTATCCCGCTTTACCGCTACACAGTCAACAGAGTCTGGAGAGATTTGCTGGAACCCAGGATAGTTTTCGAAAGGGGAGATTCCAGAGGCTTTACAGCAGGTTCTGGCGGAACAATCTTGGCTCTGGTTATCAAGGACTTAAAGCTCGTATTCAGAAAGACGTCCATGGCTGTTGGGTTTCTCATACCCCTCTACGTAATCCTGCCTCAGGTATTTTTTGCGATCAAAAGTGGACACTTTTCAGAGGAACTGGTCATCAGTTTAATTGCCATCATCTCGTTTTTCTCAACGCTTGATGTGGACACGATTTTGAGAGCTGAAGGAAAGGAGATAGACTTCCTCAGGACACTGCCGGTAACAAAGGCTCAATTCGTCCTGAGCAAGTCGCTCTCAGCATCTGTGGTGTCGGTAATTTCCTCTACAGCTATCGTTTGTCTGGGAATCTATTTTGATAGAACAAACGTACTTTTCCTGCCCCACGCCTTCCTGCTGCCAGTTGAAGTGTCTCTGCTCACGATGCTGTTTCTGTTCAACTACGAGGGTGAGGAGAT
>JALVYA010000045.1 GCA_027038095.1 Archaeoglobaceae archaeon | reverse complement strand
ACGGAACTCTGGAAGACTGCTTCGTTCAGGCTTCCAAACTGCTCGGAAAGGAATTTCTCGATGAGGTTATGAAAGACGGAAAGTTGAGAGACGACAGAATAATCACAGTAAACGGCAGGAACGTTAAAGACGAAATAAGGGAGCTGAGAGATGGCGATTTAATCGCTGTCTTTCCACCCATTGCTGGAGGCTAACTCTTTTTAATTTGCTGATTGTTTTAATCTCTGGTTTTTAACTGCTGAAAGCCCGAAAAGTGAGCGGAACTGTGCACCACGGATAGCGTAAAAAATAATATCCAGAACGTGAAGGACACCAAAAGTTTTAAAACATGGTTGAATAAGCATGTCAGCACGTTACCGGCTGATTAACTGGCCGATGAATGATGACGGAAGGAAGGAGGTGTAAAAGATGAGCGTGTACGTTAGGTTTGACGTTCCTGAAGAACTGCAGAATGAGGCTTTAACTTTGCTCGAGAAGGTTAGAGAAACGGGAAAGGTAAAAAAAGGAGCGAACGAGACAACGAAAGCTGTGGAAAGGGGACTTGCAAAACTCGTTTACATAGCCACCGACGTTGACCCGCCGGAAATCGTGGCTCATCTGCCGCTGCTCTGCGAGGAGAAGAACATACCGTACATCTACATAAACGGAAAGAGCAGAATAGGACAGGCCGTAGGAATTGAGGTCGATTGCTCTGCAGCAGCAATAATTAAAGAGGGAGAGGCGAGAAAGGAGCTCAACCAGCTCGTTAGCAAGATAGAAGGCCTCAAGAAGTAATCCCGGAGGTGTTGAATAATGGCTGAAGAGGATATACAGCCGGCCGAGGTAATTGAAATAATAGGGAGAACCGGTATGCACGGAGAAGCCACTCAGGTTAAGGTTAGGGTTCTCGCCGGAGAGAACAAGGGTAGGATAATCACGAGAAACGTTTTTGGCCCTGTGAGGGTTGGAGACGTGCTCATGATCAAGGAAACTGCGAGAGAAGCGAAGAAACTGCTTGTCCGCTGAGGTGGTTTAAATGGAAAAGAGAGTCTGCTCCTTCTGCGGATACGAGATCGAAGTCGGAACGGGAAAGATGTACGTCAGAAGGGATGGTAAGGTTCTGTACTTCTGCTCCCGCAAGTGCGAGAAGAACATGCTCAAGCTGAAGAGAAACCCGAGAAAGCTGAAGTGGACGAAGTACTACCAGAAGGGATAACCTGCCGGTAAAATTTTATTTCAGTTTGGTTGAGCAGGCATTTTGCTTTAATATTATAATATTATTGTACAAAAATCGAACGGGGATGACAGCATGGAGAGAACTTTTGTTATGGTAAAGCCCGATGGTGTTCAGAGGGGATTGATAGGGGAAGTAATTTCGAGACTCGAAAGGAAAGGGCTGAAAATAGTCGCCATGAAAATGCTCTGGATTCAGGAGGAGCTTGCAAGAGAACACTACATGGAGCACGCGGAAAAACCGTTCTTTCAGGCTCTGGTCGACTACATAACCTCTGGCCCTGTTGTTGCAATGGTTGTCGAGGGTAAAGAGGCCGTGAAAGTCGTGAGAACGCTCATTGGAGCAACAAACCCGATCGAGGCAGCTCCCGGAACAGTCAGAGGAGACTTCGGGATGGATATTGGAAGAAACGTTGTTCACGCCTCAGATTCTCTTGAATCGGCTGAGAGGGAGATATCTCTGTTTTTCAACGCTGATGAAATAGTCGATTACTCAAAATCCGGCGAGGAGTGGCTTTACGAGTAGTTTTTCATTTTTTTACTTTAATCGCTCAGCAACGTACAGAGGTGGTACAGTGGGCAAAAAGAAGAAAGAAAAGGAGCAGAAAAAGCTGAGGACTCCAATTGTTTCCGTTCTCGGTCACGTTGATCACGGGAAAACAACGCTGCTCGACAGAATAAGGAAGAGCAGGGTAACGGCAAAAGAGGCGGGAGGCATAACCCAGCATATTGGAGCTACGGAAGTTCCGATAGATGTGATAAAGGACATCTGCAGGGATATATGGAAAGCCAAGGTAAGCATACCGGGACTGCTGTTCATAGATACTCCCGGTCACAAAGCCTTTACGAACCTGAGGAGAAGGGGAGGGGCTCTCGCAGACCTCGCAGTTCTCGTCGTTGACATAAACGAAGGGTTCAAAGACCAGACTGAGGAGGCTCTGTCAATTCTGAAGACATTCAAGACGCCATTTGTTGTTGCTGCAAACAAGATAGACAGAATTCCGGGGTGGCAGAAGTACGAGGGTTTGCCGTTCGTTAAGAGCTTCGCAAAGCAGGATGATGTCGTTAAGAGGAGACTCGAAAACAGGATATACGAGCTGATAGCGAAGTTCTACGAGTACGGATTTAATGCGGAAAGGTTTGACAGAATTACGGACTTCACGAGAACGGTTGCTATAGTCCCGATTTCGGCGATAACCGGGGAAGGAATACCCGAACTGCTCATGCTTCTGGTCGGTTTGGCTCAGAAGTACCTCGAAGAGAACCTGAAGCTTCACGTCGAAGGCAGGGCAAAGGGAACGATACTCGAGGTGAAAGAGGAAAAGGGGCTCGGAATAACGTGCGACGTCATACTCTACGACGGAACTCTCAGAGTTGGAGACAGGATTGCCATAGCTGGAAAAGATGACGTCATAGTCACCAAGGTTAGAGGAATACTGAAACCAAGGCCAGCTCAGGAGATGAGGCTGGAAAGCAAATTCAGAGGTGTTAAAGAGGTTACAGCAGCAGCGGGAATAAAGCTCGTGGCACCGGATCTGGAGAACGTTATCGCCGGAAGCGAGTTCGAAGCTGTTGAAAGCGAGGAGGACATAGAAAAATTCAGGGAAAGGATAAAGAGAGAATACGAAAAAGTTGCAATCAGAACGGACGAAGAGGGAATAATTCTGAAAACCGACACTCTCGGTTCTCTCGAGGCGTTAATAAATGAGCTCAGGGAGCACGGAATACCGATAAAGAAGGCTGAAGTGGGTGATATAGACAAGAGAGATGTCGTCGAGGCTTCAGCGAACAGAGATGAACTGAACAGAATGATAGTTGGATTCAACGTCAAAACGCTACCGGGAGTTGAGGAGGAAGCTGATAAGTACGACGTTAAACTCTTCATCGACTCGGTCATATACTCTCTCATAGACAACGTAACCCAGTGGAGAGAGAAAGTCAGGCTGGAAAGGGAGAAACAGAAGGTGGAAGCTCTCGTTATGCCGGCAAAAGTAAAGCTTCTGAAGAATTTTATTTTCAGAAGGAGTAAACCCGCAGTTGTAGGTGCGAGAATACTCGCGGGAGAGCTGAAAAAAGGAGCTAAGTTAATTAAACCCGACGGAAGCGTAGCTGGAACCGTCAGGAGCATGAAGAAAGGTGACGAATTTCTCAGCGTTGCTGGAGAGGGTGAAGAGCTGGCTATAGCCATAGACGGTGCGGTGATAGGGAGAAACCTGAGTGGTGATGAAGTCCTCTACGTCGATGTGCCGGAAAGGCATGCGAGAATAATAAGAAAGGAGCTCTACGACTCGTTAAGCGATAGTGTGAAAAAAGCGTTCGACGAATTCCTTGAAATTAAAAAGAAGGTTACGGAGAAGCCCCTGTGGGGTCGTTAATCTGTCGTTTAATTTACGCATCCATTTCGTGGGCT
>JALVYA010000044.1 GCA_027038095.1 Archaeoglobaceae archaeon | reverse complement strand
TTGGAGACGAAAGCCCTGAGGTGGTTTCTTGAACCCTTCATGAGGTTTTCGTAAACCATCTTTATGTCCTGCTTGTTCGTGTGGTTTATGCAGTTCTGCAGGTCGACTATGTCAAGCTCCTCTATCAGCGCTCCAACCTTCAGAGCGTCCACGAGTGACTTTGAACCGTTGGCTACGAGCTCTCTGTACAGCTTCTCAAATCTGGGGTTCGCGAACTGTCCAATGCCCTTGCCCTTTGTTGGGTCTGTCAGGTTGTACTTTTCTATCAGCAGTCTCACGGCATCGAGGTGGGTCTGCTCGCTCTTGGCTATGTTGTAGAAAATTCTGTCCTTCCACTTGTCGTACAGAGTCGTGTAAACATCTCTCGCCAGCTTTTCCTCCTCAACCATGTGCATCATGTCCTTCTTCTCAACATCTGTTAAGTTTCCCGTCTTTATGGAGTAGATGTACTCTTTCAGGTTCTGAAGGTTTACCGTGCCGTTTTTGTTAACGGCAACGCCTTTTCCTGCACCAGCCTGTCCCATCCGTCCCATGTGTTTCGCCTGTCCAGCCTGTCCGGTTTGCCCTGCCTGCCCCGTATGAACTCCAGCCTGATTCTGCGTAGCGTACTTCTGAGTTTGAGCGCAACCCGAAAAGGCAACCACTGCAAGTAAAATCAGCAAAATGTACAGCTTCCTCAAAACACGTCACCTCCTGTCTACAGTTTTTTACAGTATTTTCAAATTTAATTAAGTTTTTGCTTTACATGTTTGCAGGGTGTGAGCTAAAATCGTAATTCTGCAGTTTGTAGTTTAACCAAAAACGTAATATATTACTTAAAAATTAATCAGAGTCCGTGGAACTCAGGGAAATTCTGCCGTGTGTGGCCGATCCCACGAAGCTCAGAGCCATAGGTAAAGTTGACGTCAGAGATTTCAGGAGGGTTATGCCTTACCTTGCCAGATTAATTCCCGGTGCTACGTACAGTGAAAGGGACGAATGGATAAGCTTCAAAAAAGGGCAGAAAATAATAACGGTTTACGGTGATGGATTCGTTACAATGGCGTACATTAGAGATAAAATGGAAGCAATGGAAATTCTGAAAGATATCGAAGAGAAAGCCAGAAAAGCCTGGGAGAAAAGAGAACAAATCGACATAAGCAAACCGGTAAAAAGAGCGGTGAGCCCCCTCGACGTTTACAGTTACCTGCCAAAGACGAACTGCAGGGAATGCGGGGAGCAAACGTGTATGGCGTTTGCTGTGAAACTTTTGAACGGAGAAAAAGATATCAGAGATTGCAAACCACTGTTCAGAGAGAAAAAATACGCGGGTATTCGGGAAGCACTTGCGGATATGCTTCTTTAAGGAGTTTAACCGTAAAATTTGTTAAATTGTAATTTTTTACCTAAACCTAAGATACGTTCAGCGGGCAAAACTTCAAATACAATCCAGAAAGCCGTCAGCTCACATGGGCAGTGCAAAAACAGAAAAAGTAGACTTCTCCAGAATTGCAGATGAGTACGAAGAGTGCGCTGCTGCTCAAAAATCAGCGGCGGAAATACTTCTAAAACTCCTGAAAATTGGCGGTAAGGAGGACGTTCTGGATTTAGGATGTGGAACAGGACACCTGACGAGAAAAAATCAGAGAACTGACGGATGGTAGAGTCGTCGGGGTAGATCCTTCTGAAGGTATGATAAGGAAGGCGATCCAAAGGAGCAGAGGTCTCGACATCGTGTACGAGGTTAAAAGCGCAGAAGACATGGACTACGAGGATAACTTTGACGTTATTTTCTGCAATTCAGCCTTTCAGTTTAAAGACCCGGAGAAAGCTGTAAGAAACTGTTACAGAGCTCTAAGGAAAAATGGAAGAATTGGCGTTCAGGCGCCAGCAAAGAAAGTGTACTGCCCCAACTTCGTAGAGGCGATTGAAATGGTGAGAAGCGACGACAGGACGAAATGGACTTTCGCGCACTTTAAGGAGCCGTGGTTTTTCCTCGAAACCGCAGAAGAGTACAGGTCTCTTTTTGAGAAGTGCGGTTTTAACGTCGTGTTTTCAAAAATCGAAACGGTTACAACGGAACACACACTGGAGGAAGTATTCAAGGTATTCTCCACCGGCGCTGTCGTTGGGTACCTCAATCAGGATTGCTACGATGTGGAGCTCACTGAAGACTACGTCTCTGCGTTTAAAGAAATCGTGAAAAAAGCGTTTGAAAGGCAATCTGATGAAAGAGGGGTCGTTAGGCTGAAGTTTAACAGGTTATTTCTGGTAGCCGTGAAGTCCTGAGGTTGCTGCGGAGCGCGGTTTTTATTATGTTCTAATCTGTTTTAACCTGAATTATCCGAATGACCATAAAAAATTAAATTACTTCTTCTTGCCCTTTCCCTTTTTTTCTTCAGGTTCCTTTTTCTCTTCTTTCGTTTCCTTCGTTTCGGATTCGCTTTTCTCTTCCCTTTCTTCCTTCACTATCGCCTCAGCAAGCCTGTAGTATCCGAGTGCGTTTGCCGCTATCGGATTGTCGGGCACCTTTATTTCGGTTATCTCTTTGAAAGTGTCTTCAAAAGCCTCTTTAACTCCCGGTAAAAGGGCTCCGCCTCCCGTTACGACCATGTTGTCCACTATTGCTGTTGAGAGTCCTTCGAGCATGAGCTTGACCCTGCTCGCAATCCTCTCCACCCAGCTCCTCATCAGCTTTCTGTATTCCTCCTCTATGTCGCTGTGTTTTATCGTTATCCTCCTTCCGCTTCTTATCCTGCCAATTTCGTAGTCCTCGTTGACTATGAGCTTCGTCAGCTCTTCCGGCGTTAACCCTATTCCGGCTTTATTTCTGATGATGACCTCTATGTTATCAAACAGCCAGTCTGCTCCCATGAGCATGGTATCTCCCTTCAGGTACTCCATTCCGCTTAAAACTATCATGTCTGTCGTTCCAAAGCCTATGTCCACGCAGACGCCGGTATCCATGTTCATGTAAGCCAAGGTTCCCACGGGTTCCGGGAAGATCAGCACTTCGACGCCGAGCTTCTCCTTTATGCTTTCTGAGAGTTCCTCTCTCTCCTTTCTCGAAGATTTTACAGGTAAGCCCGTTGCCACGACGCTGGGCCTGGCTTTCAAAGTTTCGATGGCGTGTCTGGCGAGCTCTATGTACGATTCGTGTATTATCCTGCCCTCGTGTAAAGGCCTGAGAACTTCAACGTTTTCAAGACTCTGGGCTATATTCAATGCCTCCTCTCCGACGTAAACGTCTTTCGTTTTTCCGGTTAAACTCCAGTCCTTTTCTTCCCCGTAAACCACTATGCTCGGGAAAATCGTGACGTTCTTTCCGTCTTTTGTTGCTTTTGTGTAATTTGTACCGATATCCAACCCGATGTGAGTCATGGCACTATTAATGAAAGGGGAATATAAAAGGGTTTTTAAAAGGTTTTTCAGCCGGGGTTGAGCTTCTGCAGTTAGATCGTCTGCAAATTAACCGAAAAAATTTAACCTCTGTTCGGAATTCAACTGGTATGGAAGTGCCGAGAATTTTTTCAATTCTCAGTGTCGGTAACGAGATCCTTTCTGGAGATATAGACAACACGAATGCAACGTATCTGGCAAAGAGGCTGACCGTTTCCGGGCACGAGGTAATAAGGATTGTTGTCGTTCCCGATATCGTGGAGGATATAGCT
>JALVYA010000043.1 GCA_027038095.1 Archaeoglobaceae archaeon | reverse complement strand
TGCTCAGATGGAGAAAATTCTCCGCTGGATGCGGAAAAGCAGCAGGAAATGGAAGGATAAAAAACTTTGTACCCAAAAACAGAAGAGTTGAGGCAAAGTATTAATACTCCTCACTTTTAGTTTCAACGTATATGGGACTTGTCGCTGAAGTGTTTGGAGTTTACGCAGCACCCGGTGTTTTTGGCATTACACCTGTTGTTGTTTTAAGAGCTGAAGATGGAAGAATTCTCCCGATATACATTGGCATTTCAGAAGCTGTTGCCATTCACTCGGCGTTGAAGAACGAAATACCTCCACGCCCCATGACTCACGACCTGCTCGTGGAGGTAATAAGAAGACTGGATGCAAGGGTTGAAAGAATAGTTATTGACGACCTCGTCGACAACACTTTTTACGCTCGCCTGATTCTGAGAAAGGAGGACAGGGAGATCGAAATAGATGCGAGGCCGAGCGATAGCATAGCTGTGGCAGTCAGGCTGGGAGTCCCGATATATATAGATGAGAGCGTACTGGATGAAGCTTATAAAGATGAGCTGCCCGAAGACTTTGTGGACTTCGATCAGGTAATTTAAAACGGTAATTTGAGGAGGTGGTGAACGTGGAAAGTGCAGAGCTGGAATCTTTAGTTAAGTACGACTACGACGTTATCGACGCAGAAGAAACGATCTCAAAAGCGATCTCCATGCTCGAAGGTGGCAAAAAGGGTGCAATACTGGTTAAGGAGGGAGACAGGATAGCCGGAGTAATCAGGGAAAGAGACCTGATGAGAGGCTGCGTGATGGTAAATCCCCACGAAACAAAAATTAAAAAGTTCATGATCAGAACCGGAGTTTTAAAATTAAACGAGCTGACGGTAGAGAAAGTTGCGAGGAGGTTTATTGAAGATTCGACACCCTTCGTGCTCGTGGAAACTGACGGTAAGTACGGAGCGATATACATCAACGACTTCCTGAACGCAGTAAAGAGCGAGTTTGAGAACGTAAAGGCAAGAGATGTAATGAATCCCGAAGTCATAACGATACACGAAAGAGAGAGCGTAGCCAAGGCTTTAGCAACTATGAGAAATCACGGAATAGACAGGCTGGTCGTTATCGACGACAACCACAGGGTTGTGGGGATTGTTACGGGAAAGGACATAATAGACAGGGTAATATCGCCCAAAAAAGAGAGCAGGCTCGGTGGTGGAAGCGGTAAAGTCGAGCGCTCTCTATCCATCATGGTTGAGAGCGTAATGAGCTATCCGGTTGTTACGGCAGACAGGCTTGATCCAGTTTCAAAGATAATTGACCTGATGATCGAAAACAACATATCGAGCGTTGTGATAGCGAGAGACGGGATACCGGAAGGGATAGTAATCAAGAAAGACCTGCTCGAGATACTGGTAAAGAAGAAAACTCCAGCAGAGTTTCACGTTCAGTTCATAACCAAGGGAGTGACAATGGACGAGTTTGACAGACAGGCAGTGATGAAGGACCTGGAGAGGTTTATGAGAAAGTTCAGAAACTTCCTCGGAGAAGCTGCTCTTTTCGTGTACATAAAGAGGCACAAGGAAAACTTCAGGGGACTGCCCCTGATTCATGTGAGGATGAAGCTCACGAGTGACAAGGGAACATTCTTTGTTACTGGTGAGAGCTGGGGTGTGGAGTTCGCAATCAACGCAACGCTGAAGAAGCTTGAAAGAGCGGTACTTCAGCAGAAAGAGCTTCTGCTTGACCATAAAATGATCAAAAGGTTCTACGAGGAGACGATCTCATGACAGAACTGTCCTTCAGGCATGTCGTGGAAGTAATAGACAGGCCTGTGGAGTACAGCTTTACAGACTTTGCAAGGAATTTAGCAGTAATGGAAGTGGACACGGTTTACTACTACGACGGAAAGCTCTACTCCATAGACTACGAAGTGGCTGATGCTGTGGTGGAAAAGTGCTTCGCTCTGATAGAAGTCATAACCTCAGCATACTTCTGCAGGGTTTCGGAGTACAGAAAGTGGATACTCTATCACGGCAACGAAGACGAAGCGGAGTACGTCTCGAAAATCGAGAAGATCAGAGGCGATACTGCAATCATACACGTTCTCAAATCTGAAAACAGGTTTATAAGGAAGGTAAACGAGATGATAAATTCGGGGAACTACAGGTCTTTTTGTTAATTCTATGTATTTTGTTTTATTTTTTCAGACCCTTACTGCCAGTCCGCTCTTTTTGTTCGCCGAAAACCTTATGTAGTAATAATCATAATGATGTAATTAAGGGGTGGTAGATGTGGAAAAATACATAATTGCCCAGACCAAGTTGCCCGAAGATACAATTCAAAAGTTAAAGGAGAAAACGGGTGAGAGCACGATTAAGGAGGCTCTGGCAAAGGCGATAGAACACTACCTTGCGTGCTCTTACGTTGAACCTCCAAAAAAAGTGGGACAGAAGAAGCGGAGAAGTGGGAGATTGCCAGTCTATCTCACCGAACTTGTAGAACAGTATAAGAAACTCATCTCGGAAGAGATGATTAATGATTGAGCTTTGGAATTTGACAGCGGTTAATACTGATAAGCGTAAGTTGAGAAATAGGAAGGATAAGAAAATAAAAATATACCAGTAGCTCCATGCAAGTATCATGAGCAGGGCAGACATTCTATTAATCTCAGATCCTGGATATGAAGGGTCATCATTTCTGTTTAACCTCGCCTCGCAGTTATCATCCAACATAGTCTGGATTGCGTCTGAACCACCTGCAATGCTGCAGGCAATAGTTAAATCGTACAGGTTTAAAGGTAAACTGTGCATAGCGACGCCAAAACAGTGGGAAGGCTATAACTTCGTCAACCTGATGAATCTGAACGAGGTCAGCATAGCAATATCAAAAGCTGGAGAGAACATGAACAGGTTTACGCTTCTGATATCAGTAATACCGGAGCTGCTTTTAATTCACGGTCTCGAAAAAACGTACCTTTTCCTGCTCAACACGATATGGAAGATTCAGAATCAAGGGGGCAGAACTCTCGCACTGATTACAAAAGGTGCGCAGGGAAGGAGAGAGGAGATAATGATGTCCCGTCCGTTTACGATGGTTTTCAGGTTGAAAAAAAATCTTGTCGAAAATTCGTGGAAAAGGGAGCTCATAGTGGAGTCCCCATACGCCTCCAGAGAGGTAACGGAAGTGGAGGTTGACGGTTACAGAGTAAACATTCCCGATTCGGTAACGGAAGTGCTGGCAAGCATGAAAAAGCTCTAAAAATCAGTCTGAATGTCAAAGCCGAATTAAACCGGACCAAAGCGTCAAATAAAGAAATATTTAATACGGGTATCCGGTAACTGTTTTTATGCACGTAATTCCCGGTCCAGCATCTCCAGTTCTGTCCGAAAGGTTAGCGACTGAGCTGAATTTACCCCTCGCAAAGGTAACCTACGGAACTTTTCCGGATGGGGAGCTCTACGTTAAAGTTGAGAAAGATGTCGAGGATGCTTTAATTGTTCAGAGCATAAGGTCGAGCAACGACATTGTTTACCTGATGCTGCTTTTCGATGCTCTCTCAAACAGCAGGATTACGGCTGTAGTACCCTACATGGGTTACGCGAGACAGGACAGGGTTTTCAGTGAAGGAGAGGCTGTGAGTATAAGAGCAATAGCAGAGTTCCTTGAAGCTCACGCGGAAAAAGTCATTTC
>JALVYA010000042.1 GCA_027038095.1 Archaeoglobaceae archaeon | reverse complement strand
GTGATGGGCTATGCACGTTCAGAGTCTGTTCACGATAGACCCACACATACTCAGATCGTTAAATAAGAGCGTTTTGAGAAAAAAAGTACTTTTACATCTTGATACAGTCCATCCAAACTCTGACTACTTAGCAAACATCGCGAGAGCAATAGGTAGCGACCCTTCAAACGTGCTTGGCTGTCTGAGAGGAATGGGTAACAGGTACAACGGTAACAGCTCGCTCATAGAACTCGGTCTGGTGGAGCTGATTGAAAGAGACGGTTACAAGTACTACAGAATTACCGAACTCGGCAGAAAGGTCGTAAAGTACATGAAAGAGGTGTACGGCCTATGATTTCCTTAAAACTCGAGAGAGAACTTGAAAAATGCCTCGATTTCATGTACGGTTACCTGCTGCTCAAGGCTTACTTCTTCGTTCTGAGAACGGATGTGCTTCACTCAGAATACCCGAACCACTCCTACGCTGAAGAGTGGAAAAAGTGCAGCGTGGACAAAAATGTTTTGAAGCAAGCGTTAAAGCTTTTGAGTCTCAATGCAGACGTCTCATGCCTCGACCTCTGCGACACGTTCGACAAAGCCTCTTACTTTGCACTTATTCACCCGAACCACCCGAACATAACTCTGGGATTCATAAAAGATGCCGACCTCTGGAACATATGGCTTGCCGAATCGCCTTTCAGAATTTCGAGAGAGGTTATAGCAGAGATAGCGGGTATTGGCAGCGATAAACTGAAAATCGTCGATTTTGGGTGCGGTAGCGTTTCTCCTGTGTACTACGGAAGCGTAATCGGCTCTAAAGGGTTGTACACGGGTGTTGACAGCTCCCACTCAATGGTTAGCATAGCAAGACACAGGGTGAAGGCTGAAAGGCTTGACTGGGTTAACGTTAAAAAAGGTAACGTGGAATCAAAAATTGTACCTGCAAGAAAATACGACGTTGTTATATGTTCCTCAATCCTGCAGTACGTTGACAGCATTCAGGCTGTAATGAGAAACGCGGGAGAGATGCTCGACTACGATGGAACGGTAATAGTGTTTTCAGAGGTGTTCAGGGATCTCGAGCCTGAAAAAGACAGTCTGATGTCGCTGTACTACAGGTTGATACCCGGGTTCAGGAGGTTTCCAGCAGTTTCTGAAATACTCGAGTGCCTCGATGCTACTGGTGCAAACTACAGGTACAGAGCTGTCGGCAGAAACCTGCTCGTCGTGGAGTTCAGCGGCAGGTAGTCATTCGGGTTTTTCCAGTAACCTTTTTTTCCTCAAAACCTTTCCATCCCTTGCGTGAGGGGTCCTAAAAACGCTGTCTCCCGCTTTTTCGAGTTCTCTTGCTTCATCTGCAAGTTTAGCGGCGTACCTCATCATTTCGTGAGCGGCAGCGACCATGGGGATGTACCTTTTCATATCCTTTTCTGCGAAGCACGCTTTTGTTGTTATGGCTGAAACTTTCTCCGCTATGCTGTAGGCTGCAAAAGCCTTTGCAAAGGCGTAAGGATTTGAGAACTCCCCGTTCTCCACAGCAGTCCAGACATCGACGATTAACCGGGGAAGTTCTACTTTTCCACTCTTTAAGCTGTTTATGCACCTGTCAAGCGCGAGCTGTACAGTTCTTAGGGCACCGCTTGCTGAAAGCACGTTTATTATGTACGAGTTGTAAAGCGCCATCTCCGTGGGATCGAGGAACTCCCTCCTCGCGCCTATCATCGAATCGGCCGTAACTATGATGTACCCGAAACCCTCCTCCTCCAACCTGTCGCAGATCTTTTTTGCCGGAGAGTCGCTTATGACGATTACCGGCTTTTTTGCTTCCTTCAAAATCTCCCTCAACCTTGTTGGCCCCGGTAGAGTTGCGTTTGGAGAGATTGCAATTACGAGCTCCGGGTCGAACTCCAGAACTTTCTTCGCAACCTCTTCGCCCTCTTTTTCCCCCATTTTTGCTCCACCTGTAACGACTCTGACTTCCAGATCTCTCTCAGCCCTCTCGTCGAGCAGGTACTCTGCAAGCACGGCCGTTCCTATAGCTCCAAGCTTGGCAAAACAAACTCGCATGAGGGCTCTACCGATCATTCATTTATAATCGTTTTCTTTTCTGTTTCGAAATTCTCTTGATTTCTGCTTTCTGAAACGCATGAGCTGATTTCGTCAAATATTTAAATGAAAACTTCCAAAAAGTCGATTGCAGGTTAAACAGGTAAAAATGTCCTGACTCCTGTCGGAACGGCAGGTATACATCAAATACTGTATTACCCGTGCTTACACGTATCAGCTTATATTTATATTTTAATTTTATTCGGCAATTAACGTAGAAAGATTTATATATCACGATTTTTACGGTTAGACAGGTAAAAACTGGTGTCTGGGGTGTTTAGATGGAAAAAAAAGTAATTGACAGCCTGCTTAAGGTAGAAGAGGTTTATGAACCTCCAGAAGAGATAAAAGAGAAGGCATGGGTTAAAGATGAGAGCATCTACGAAAAGGCTGAAAAGGATTACATCTCGTTCTGGGATGAGATAGCAAAAACCGAAGTGGAATGGTTTGAACCCTACGACAAGGTTCTGGACGATAGCAACCCTCCGTTTTACAAGTGGTTTATTGGTGGCAAGATAAACATCACTTACAACTGTCTCGACAGGCATGTGAAGAGCTGGAGGAAGAACAAGGTAGCAATAATATGGCAGGGCGAACCCGAAAACGAAGTGAGAGTAATAACGTACTACGAACTCTACAGGAGAGTTTGCAGGTTTGCAAACGCCCTGAAAGACCTCGGCATTAAGAAGGGTGACAGGGTCACGATATACATGGGAATGGTTCCAGAGCTCGCAGTTGCAATGCTTGCATGTGCGAGGATTGGTGCAATACACAGCGTCGTTTTCGGCGGCTTCTCCTCCTCAGCCCTGAGGGACAGAATAAACGACGCTCAGGCAAAACTCGTTATAACAATGGACGGCTTTTACAGAAGAGGAAAGATCATCGAAGCAAAGAAAATAGTTGATGACGCCTTGGAGGACGCTCCATCCGTTCAGAACGTGGTCGTTCTCAAGAGAACTGGCCAAGAAATAAACATGGAGGAAGACAGAGATCTCTGGTGGCATGACGTGCAGTACGGTGTAAAGCCCGAATGCGAACCGGAGGTAATGGATGCCGAGGATCCGCTTTTCATACTCTACACATCCGGTACAACCGGTAAACCAAAGGGTGTGCTCCACGTTCACGGAGGCTACAACGTTGGAACCCACATAACAACAAAGTGGATTTTTGACGTAAAAGATGAGGACATATACTGGTGTACAGCCGACATCGGCTGGATCACAGGACACAGCTACGTCATATACGGGCCGCTCAGCAACGGCGCAACAACTCTGATGTACGAAGGTGCACCCGACTATCCGAAGCCCGACAGGTGGTGGAGCATAGTCGAGAGGTTTGGAGTGACGATTCTCTACACAGCCCCAACTGCAATAAGGTTCTTCATGAGGCTCGGAGAGGAATGGCCCAAGAGGCACGACCTGAGCACTCTCAGGCTACTCGGAACCGTTGGAGAGCCCATAAACCCGGAGGCCTGGAAGTGGTACTACAGGGTTATAGGTGGAGAGAGATGCCCGATCATGGACACCTGGTGGCAGACGGAAACGGGAATGATTCTGATAACACCACTGCCGGGAATAACCAAGCTCAAACCCGGTTCAGCAACAAAACCGTTCCCCGGCATAAAGGCTGAGGTATGGGATGACGATGGCAACCCGTGCCCGCCAAACGTCGGTGGAAAGCTCGTTATAACGAGACCCTGGCCTTCAATGCTCAGAACCCTGTGGGGTGACCCCGACAGATACGTCAAGGTTTACTGGAGCGCCTATCCCGGTAAGCTCGTTTACTTCAGCGGTGACGGTGCGAGAATAGACGAAGACGGGTACTTCTGGATACTTGGCAGAGTTGACGACGTGCTCAACGTGAGCGGTCACAGACTGGGAACTGCAGAAATAGAGAGTGCTTTAGTTGCACACGAAGCTGTCAGCGAGGCTGCAGTAATAGGCAAGCCGCACGAGGTGAAGGGTGAAGTTCCCGTTGCCTTCGTGGTTCTCAAGGAGGGGTACAAGCCAAGTCCTGACCTCAAGAAGGAGCTCAAACAGCACGTAAGAAAGCTGATAGGCCCCATAGCGGTGCCTGAAGAAATACACTTCCTGAACAAGCTGCCGAAGACGAGAAGCGGCAAGATAATGAGGAGAATTCTGAGAGCAATAGAGAAGGGCGAAGCAGTGGGAGACATCACAACCCTCGAAGACACGAGTGCTGTGGAAGAGGTAAAAAGAAAGATATCCGAGCAGTAATTTTAATTTATTTTTTATTTTGCAGTGTGAAGCCGGTTAAATTTGGGTTAAATCTGCATCTCCTTTGCTATTATTTCCACTTCCTCCATCGCTCTGTCTATGCTCTTTTTCACTTCCTCTAAAGTTGATTCCGGCAGTTCAACGTCAATCTCTTCTATCGTACTCTCTATGCTCTCGTTTACCTTTTTCTGAGTGTCCCTCAGGATCGTTATGATCATGGAGTAGTGCTCGGCAAGCTGGGTTAACGCATACCTCTTAAGCTTTTTCAGGTTGTCCTGAACATCGTCCATCGAAACCTCTCCCGACACGAATATGTTGACCATCGCTTCTGCATCGTTTCTGAACATGTCGGCAACGAGCTCGGGATCTCTTAAATCTTTAGAAACCCTCTTTATGTCGTCTAAAGCTTCATCAACGGTTTTTGACAGTTCCATGCAGTACTTCATCAGTTCTCCCACTTTCTCGAGGTAAGTATTTCTGTAAGCGAGTGTCATGCACCATCAGTAATTTTGACACAACTTAAGGTTTTGGGTTCAGTTTTTTGAGTTTGAAAGAACTGATTGACTTCAGAGCGTTCTCGACAACCTTTTTTCCGACAATCTGCCCGGCCTTCTCATTCTCCTCCAGCAATTCTTTAATTCCAGTTATGCCGGAGCTGTACAGCTTTCTTGCCCTCGCCCTACCAATACCTCTCAGCTGAACGAGTTCGAGCAGCTCGCTCTTCACTCCGTGTTTAATTCTGAGGATGAGCGAGTTGAAGAAACCTCTCGCGCTGTGGTTTTTGAATTCGGCAATTCTGTAGAGTGCGTTTGCGAGCCACTCAGCAGTTTCAACTATTCTCCTCAGGTCTCCCGGGGCTATGCTGTACTTCTCGCAGATTGAATCCTCATCTCTCTCGTTTATCCACTCCCACAGACACGATGCGGTTTTCAGTTCTTCGAGGAACCAGTCAAAATCGGTTGAGGAGGATGAAGGAACGTAGGTGAGTTCGTCGTACACTTCAAACAGCAAATCCTCCAACCAGTCGTCGTCTTTCCTGACGTAAAGTCTTTCCATGTCCGGAGTTCTGCATATCAGGTGTAATGCGGAGATTTCAGTGAACTCTTCATGCCTGTCGAGTTCCGAACAGAATACATTTCCGGTCATCGGGTCTATGTAGAGCCTCGACACGAGCTCTCCGATTGAGGTTACGGTAACCTTTCTTCCCGAAGTTTCCACGAAACCCCAGTTTTCGAGCTTTCTGAGAATTCTTTCTATCTCGAACCACACGGGTATTTCGTTCTGATGGAAGAAAAACGTGGATTCGAAGAATTCTTCAATTCCCTCAACAGTTTTGAGCTCCGAAGCCAAGCCGAGGGTGTGAAACCTCATGCAGCTCTCACTTCCGAGCTTCGATTCTATCCTCTCCACGCTTCCAGCTATGTACCTGTCAAAAACCTCTTTTTTTGCCCTTTCGCTCTTTACAACCACCACAGCTTCCCCTCTGTCGTCCATTCCCGGCCTGCCAGCTCTTCCAACCATCTGCTTGTACTCCATTACCTTTATCGGAGTGCTCGCGTATCCGGAAAAGCGGTGGTAGCTCTTTATCACCACTCTCCTTGCCGGTAAGTTCACACCGGCGGCAAGAGTTGGAGTTGAAACGATCACCTTAATCAAACCTGATCTGAACGCATCCTCCACAACCTTTCTCTGCGAGCTGAGGAGTCCTGCATGGTGGAAAGCCACGCCTCTCTCAACGCACTCAGCGAGCCTCCTGCTCATTTCTCCGTCGTTCTCCTCGAGAACGGCACTGGCAACTCTGCTTAGGTTTTTACCGTCACTGCTTTCAAAATTGAGCTTTGATAGCTTTATCGCCGTGCTCTCAGCATTCCTCCTCGTCGAGTCAAAAACGAGAACCTGTCCACCCCCTTTAACGCAGTCCCTGACGAGGGATGTGTAATCCTTCCCCAGCTCTCTTTCTTCTCTCAGCTTCAACCCCTCGTACAGCTGGAGTTTGCCGCTGTAAAAAATTCCCTCGTACAGCGGAACGGGTCTCCACTCGCTTTCGATGCATTCGGCATTGAGCCACTCGGCAAGCTCTCCTGCGTTTGGAATCGTTGCAGATAGAGCGATTATTCTCCTGTCCTTCATTTTCGATATCAGTATTTCGAGATTTGGTCCCCTTTTTGCAGAATCGAGCAGGTGCACCTCATCGACGACAAGACAGGAAACTCTGTTAATCCAGCCCGCTTTATTTCTTATCAGGGAATCTGCCTTTTCCGCCGTAGTGACGACTATGTCGCAATCTCCAAGCCACTCGTCTTTCGATTCGTAGTCGCCCGTTGTTATTCCAACTTTCAGTCCGATTTTTTCCCAGTCCCTGAAGCATTCGTACTTTTCGCTGGCGAGAGCTCTCAGCGGAACGACGTAGAGGCACTTTCCTCCCTGTATGACCTCTCTCAGCATCGCCAGCTCTGCTATGAGCGTTTTTCCACTCGCAGTTGGAACTGCAACAACCATGTTCCTGTCTGAAAACAGACCCCTTTCGATTGCGAGCTTCTGGGGAGGAAACAGCTTTTTAACGCCTCTCTCCCTGAGAATTTTTACTGCGTACCTGGAAATGTACTCCTCCAGCTCCTCCACAGACATCCCGTCTTCGCTCTCTTCTCCGCCCGTCTCCTCCAGCTCTTCGATTTTGTCGATTTTATCAGCTCTTTTAAATTCCACAGCAAAGTTATATTTTCACATTATTTTTGTTTTTTGGTTTTATCGGGCACGAATTTACAAACTCAGCAGAAACAGAACTCGTAGTAGGCACACTTCCTGCACATCTTCCTGTACTCCGGTTCGGGCATATCTCCTTCGACGATGCTTTCGATTTCCCCGAGCAGTTTTTCGATTTCCTCCTCAGCCTCCTCGTTCAGTTCAACGTCAACTACTTTTTTCTGCTTGGGATACGTGATTTTCCCCTTAGCCTTTATTCCGTGTGCCTTCAAAAAGTACAGGTAGTAGAGAGTTTGATAGACGTGGGCTTTCTCGATTTTATCGGATTTCTTCACCTCTCTTATCTCTATCTCGTCTCCTCTATCCACAACGTCAATCGCAATCGGCCCTATCCTCACTTCTTTCTCCTTTCTCGAATAGACCTCTCTGTGCAAAAGCTCTCCGAGCTTCACGAGGTCGCTCTCCCTTTCCATGCTGATGTTGTGGGAAAACAACCACAGTTTTGTTCTGCAGACGAAGTAGTAGTTAACCTGAGTGCCTCTGACGTAGAGTTCCATAAGGTCTTTCAACCCGTATTCCATGAAAATGACAAGTGCCTTTCTGCAGTTGAAGTTTGCCATTTAATTCTTGCTGACGGGAAAAAGCAGAGGTAAACGGTGGTAGCGGTGGAAATAACCAGAGCGTACCTGCAGAAGAAATTTCGGGAGTACTACGCGGGAGCAAAAATAGAGGTCAGGAACCTTGAGATGAGGGAATGGGCTTTCGTACCTTTAAAAGCCATTCCGGATTTCGTCATGCATAGACACCTCTCTTTCTCCAGCGAAAACGAGTTAAAGGCGTACATCCTTTCAAACCCGCCACTTCACGTTTACCACTCCTCAGCCTACTACGAAAAGCCGGGAGAGGAGAGAATGGAGGACAAGCACTGGATAAAAGCCGACCTGATATTCGACATAGATGCCGATCACATACCGCTGAAAAAGACCGGAAACGAATTTGAGGACATGGCGAGGGCTTTGGAGATTGCGAAAAAAGAGATAGGCAGGCTGTACACTCTTCTCGAAAAAGACTTTGGAGTTGAGGATATGAGCCTCGTTTTTTCAGGAAGCAGGGGTTACCACATTCACGTTCACGATGAGGATTTTTCAGCTCTCGGTTCAGCGGAGAGGAGGGAGATAGTCAACTACTTTACGCTCAACAGGATTAGCAGCAGAAACTCAACTCAGGGCTCAAGGCTGTGCAGGTGTGCCGCAAGGCTGATGCTGTTTAAAATAAAAGAAAAAAATTTAAAGATCGGCAAGACCGGTAGAATCAGTAAAAAGACCCTCGAAAGACTGAAAAACAAGTTAAGCAAGAGCGTGCTGGACAGAATATCTGCATGCGACCTCGGTCCGCTTACAAAAACTGAAAGGAGGGTTTTTGAAGATTGTTTTAACTCCTGCACGGAGCTTATGAAAATTCACATAGATGAGCCGGTTACGTCGGACACGCACAGGCTGATAAGGCTTCCAAACTCCCTGCACGGAAAAACCGGGTTCGTCGTTAAACCCCTTGAAGTTGACGAGCTTCCCGACTTCAATCCGTTCGAGGATGCCATTGCCTTCGGAAGCGAAAGTGTTAAAGTCAGAGGCCTGAAACCGGCGAAACTGAGAATTGGAGATGTCAGCGTTAAAATTAAACCGGGTGATAAAACGACACTTCCTGAATACGTGGCCGTATTCCTGATTTGCAGGGGGATAGTGCTTTATGGACATTGAAGAACTGATGATACTGATTGAAAAGAGCAGGAAAGCTCTGGTTGTTATTGAGGAGTCGCTTTTTGAAGACCTGAAGGAGAGAATATCGGAGCTCGAGGAGCTGAAAAAATCTGCGGACAGCGATGAGGAAATTCAGAGAATTGACGACGAGCTGAGAACTCTCAGGAGAATACAGAGAAAGCTCTTCGAGGAGAGAACGGGGAAAATAATAAGAGCTGCATGGGCTGAGGTGTGCGGAACTGTTAGCGGAATTGAAGGTCTGGAAAACCTGACGACGAGAGAAAAGCTGTTTTACAGGGAACTGGTCGACCTGATTTCGTCTTTCAGAGACGAAGTAATATTCGGTATAGGGGCTGAAAAGGAGGAAAGCGAAGAAATAGAGGATGCAGAAGGTTACAGGGTTGTAAGGCTTCTCGACAGTGTCGAATTTGAAGGAATTGACGGAAAAACATATAAATTGAGGAGGGAAGATGTAGTAGCGCTCCCTTCACTTAACGCTAATGCCCTGATAAAGGGCGGTATCGCAGAAGTAGTTGAAATAAAGAGGTAATTTCGTGAGGTGTCGTGAATGAAGTACCCAAAGAAGGTTAAGACGTTCTGCAAGTACTGTGGCAGGCACACGATTCATGAGGTGGAGAAGGTAAGCAAGGGTAAGCAGAGCTCACTCAGGTGGATCAACAGGCAGAAGAAGAGAAGGGGTAAGGTTGGAAACCTCGGCAAGTTCAGCAAGGTTCCCGGTGGAGATAAGCCTACGAAAAGAGTTAACATAAGGTTCAGATGCACCGTGTGCAAAAAAGCACATCACCGCCCGACGTGGAGAGTTAAGAGGTTCGAGCTCGTGGAGAAGTAAAACCGGAAGTTAGAGGTTACCTGTTTAAACGTGAGCGCGATACCATGACAGAGGTGATTGCCGTGCAGAAAAAAAGCCACTTCATAAAGGTCAAATGTCCCGATTGCGAAAACGTACAGGTTATCTTCGACCACGCTTCGACTGTTGTTAAATGTCTCGTCTGTGGAAGAACTCTTGCCGAACCAACAGGGGGAAGAGCGGAGATAAAGGCTGAAGTGGTAGAGGTAGTTGACAGGGAGTACAGGTAACAGGTGAAACGATGCCAAACGTATTCATAGAGGAAATCGTCCACACGCCCATAGAACAGCAGGACATAGAAATAGTTGAGAGAAAGGGAGTTGGCCATCCCGACAGTCTTGCAGACGGCATAGCCGAGGCGATGAGCAGAGCTTTAAGCCGGGAATACATGAAGAGGCTTGGAACCGTTCTGCACCACAACACGGACGAAACGCAGATAGTCGCAGGCAGAGCAAAACCCGAATTCGGTGGTGGGGAGGTAATACAGCCAATATACATACTGCTCGTTGGCAGAGCGACCAAGGAGTTCGACGGAGTTTACATTCCCGCAGACAGAATTGCGTTAAAGGCTGCGAAGGATTACGTAAGGCAGAGCATGCACGCCCTGGATGTTGAGAGCGACGTGGTATTTGACGTGAAGCTCGGCGAGGGAAGCACGAGTTTGAAGGACGTTTTCAGGAGAGGTAAGATTCCTCTCGCAAACGACACTTCCTTTGGTATAGGCTACGCTCCCTTCAGCGAGACTGAAAAGCTCGTTTACAACGTTGAAAAGAGGATATACAGCGAGTTCAGAAAGAAAAATCCCGGAGTTGGTGAGGACGTAAAGGTCATGGGGTTGAGAGAGAAAGACAAAATAAAGCTGACCGTTGCCTGTGCTTTCATAGGTGAGTACATATCCAGTTTAAAGGAGTACGACTCCCTGAAGCAGGAGCTCAAGAGCTGGATAGAGGACATAGCCAGAGAGTACACTGAAAGAGATGTTGAGGTCTGCGTTAACACTGCAGACTGCTACGAAACGAACTGCTACTACCTGACGGTAACGGGAACGTCTGCCGAGAACGGAGATGACGGGAGTGTTGGAAGGGGAAACAGGTGTAACGGGCTCATAACTCCCGGCAGACCCATGAGCATGGAGGCGACGAGCGGCAAAAATCCGATAAACCACGTGGGCAAGATATACAACTTGCTCGCAAACCTGATAGCCAGCGAGTGCGTCGATGAGGTTGAAGGAATAGAAGAGATATACGTTAGAATACTCAGCCAGATCGGCAGACCAATAAACGAGCCGAGAGCCCTGAGCATTCAGATAATACCCGAAAAAGGGTACGAAGTGGAAAAAATGAAAAAGAAAATCGAGGAAATTGCGGAAAGCTGGCTTGAAGATACGACGAGAATTACCGAGAAAGTTATCAACGGAGAGCTCAGCACGTTTTAACTTAAATTTTGTAGAGTGTAAAAATAGTTAAATCTGTTTTTTACTTTTGAACTGCGCTTCGTACAGCCTCGCAACCCTGTCAATCGTATCCGCCTCGTCAACGCTCTTGTCGTCCCTGAGTCTCACGAATCTCGGAAATCTGAGGGCGTAACCGCTCTCGTACTTTGGACTTTTCTGTATTTCCTGATAAGCAACTTCGAATACGTAGTAGGGCCTGAATTTTATCTTCTTGCCCTCCTGATACTCTATAAGGGGTTTGAACAGTTCTGTTAGCTCTTCAAGTTCCTCATCTGTAAAACCGGTCGCCACCTTTCCGACTCTGAGCAGTCTTCCCTGTTCATCTATGCAGGCGAGTTCGTACGAGCTTATAACGTGGCTCCTCTTTCCTTCTCCCCATTCCCCACCGACAACGACGAGATCCAGATTTTCCATCACGGGTTTCAGCTTTAGCCAGTGCTTGCCCCTCTTTCCCGGTATGTATGGGGACTTTGGATTTTTCATCATGACTCCTTCGTGCCCTGCGTTCAGAGCCTGATGGTACATGTCCTCTACATCCTCCACCCTGTCGGTAACTTTCTGTTCTGCCGGAAGGATTTTTTCCGAGTTTCCGACGACGCTCTCCAGCAGCGCTCTCCTCTCGCTCAGCGGTAAATCTATCGTTTCCTCGCCATCGGCAAACAGTATATCGAAAACGTAAACCTTTATCGGTATCTTTTCGAGCATTTTTCCTATCTCGTGTTTTCTTCTGAACCTCCTGAGTATGTGCTGGAACGGCATGGGCTTTCCGTCTTTTATTGCAACTGCCTCTCCATCCAGTATGACTCCTTCTCTGACCGCTCTTTTTACTTCCTCAACAATGTCCGGTAACGCCCTTGTTACGTTCTCCAGCCTCCTCGAAAATATCGTTACCTTTCCGTTTCCCCAGTGAATCTGAACTCTCGTTCCGTCGAACTTCCACTCAACCGCTACTTTTCCCATCTCCTTCACGGCGCTGTCAACGCTCTCAGCGACCTGAGCGAGCATCATTTTGACGGGGATGTGGAGCTGTATCTTCAGCTTTTCAAGCCCCTCCTTCCCCTCATTCTTAACAACAACTGCAACTCTGCCGAAGTCGTTGGTTATCATGTACGCCCTTTCGACAAGCTCACTGCTGACGCCCCACGCCTTGGCTATTGCGTCTCTCATTATTCCCTCTCCAACTCCGAGCCTCATCTCTCCGAGCACGAGCCTCGTCAGGTACCTCGCTTCTATGGGTGTGGACGAAACGTAAAGGTCTGCAAGAAGTCTGATTTTCCTCTTCTGACTTCCTTCTCCCGTAAGAGCGCTCATAGTGTCGAACACTTCCCTGATTTTTTTTATCGTCAGTTCCTCCTGAAACAGCGTTAACTGCTTCCTCTTTCTCACGAGCTGTTCTGCCGTTTTTCCGAGGTCTCCCGTTTCTCTCAGCAGGTTTTCAATTTTCGATTTTTCAGCACCCGTTGCGAGTTTCAGAGCTTCGTAAACAAGACCTATTCCTACTCCAAGCTCTCTTTCGTCCCACGGCGGGTAAACCCTGCCCGTCAGAAACAGAACGACGTTGTACAGATCTTCGTCATCCTCAATCTTTTTCAGAAATCCAGCTATTTTAGCTGTTATCTCGAGAGTTGAGGATATTTTCTCAATAGAACTGCAGAACTCTGCAAATTCACGAAACGTGAGTGACATAATTCTGCATGCACAGCGAACCATAATGTTTTTTTCGTTTTTCCCCGTTTCTGAATTTTCAGGAATAAAGATAAAAATAGTGACGGAACTCGTGGAAGCGTGATAAGAAGGTTTGCAAAAGGCCTTGAAATAGCCAGAGAGGATAGAATTCTCGTGTTCGTTAACGGTGAGAGCGTGGAGGTTGTCTGCACTCCAGAAAACCTCGTGGAACTCGCAGCTGGTGTGGCTGTAACGAGATTTGGACTGAAGGATATCGTGAGCGTGGAGGTAAAGGGTAAAACTGTTTACGTTGAGGCAGGATGCAAAGATTGTGAATCGGGAAGTAAAAGGGTGAAAAAGCGAGAACTCAGGTCTGAACTTCCCGGAATAACCGTTAAAGAACTGCAGAAAATGATTGGCTATCTGGACGTCGAGGAGTACAGAAACACGAGAGGCTATCACATAGCCGCTGCCGTAAGGGATGGAGAGGTCGTTGCGAGAATGCACGACGTGAGCAGACACTCCGTACTGGCCAAGGTTATTGGAGGCTGCACATTAAAGGGTATTGACGTAAAAAATTGCTACGTCCTGTTCTCCGGAAGAATATCGAGGAGCATTGTTGAAATGTGCTATACAGCTGGAATACCTTTAATTGTGTCAAAAGCAGCCATATTCGACTCTGCCATAGATTTTTGCCTGAAAAAAGGAGTGAATGCTGTCTCTTTTGCGAGCGGTTTGATTGTGGGAGAGCTGGTAACTCCGGAGTAAGCCTCAATTTTTAATATTAACTTTTAATGTTGGTGCAATGGCTACGGAAAACTTTATTACCGAAGAAATTATACATTACCATGGTAATGATGAAGTTGTTTCGTCGTCAGAAGAACGAGGAGAAACTGGAGGATTACGAGAGGGAAGCAGTTGAGACCATAGAAGCGGCAAAAAAAGTAGATGGTGCTTTAAAAGGTAAAATTGGCAGGAAAAAGGGGCTTCTCAGAAAGAAACCTCTTTTTGAACCGTACAGCGAGGAGAAGGTGGGACCTCTGCTGGAATACGAGCCTGAGGAGGGGTGGGAGGTAATAGACGAGTACTGGATTCAGAAACCCTACAGCAAGGTCGTCATAGTGCAGAACGAAGAGCTCGACGAGCAGAGGTACATTGTCGTCGAGCCGGAGTTAACGGCTTACGAAACTGAGGTTCTGAACGAGCTGAGAGACGCTCTCAGGGACATACTTGAGGAGAGAGACGTTGAAAGCGAGCTGAGAGAGGTTGTTTTAAAGGACGTTGTTGACTACCTTATAAAAGACATGAAAATCGACATTGATATTAAATCATACTACAAAATTTTGTATTACATAATTAGAGAATTCATATATTACGATAAAATAAGCGTGTTGATGATGGATAAAATGCTCGAAGACATTTCGTGCAACGGATACAACATCCCGATATTCGTGTTTCACAGGAATTACGCCAACATAGAAACGAACATCAGCTTTGAAAGCGACGAACTCGACTCTTTCGTAATAAAGCTGGCTCAGCAGTGCGGAAAGCACATAAGCATAGCAGAACCCATGGTCGATGCCTCGATGCCCGACGGGAGCAGAATTCAGATGACTCTCGGCAGAGAGGTTACGGATCACGGTTCAACATTCACGATAAGGAAGTTCAGAGACGTGCCCATAACGCCCGTTGACCTGATTGCGTGGAAGACATTCAGCAGTGAACAGATGGCATACCTCTGGCTGTGCATAGAGAACAAGAAGAACCTGATTTTCGCCGGAGGGACTGCGAGCGGTAAGACTACTTCGACGAACGCAGTAGCTCTGTTCATTCCGAGAAGGGCTAAAATAGTGACAATTGAGGATACGAGAGAGCTCACGCTTCCACACGAGAACTGGATTCCCGCAGTTACGAGAGATACCTTTCAGGGTGAAGAGGGTTCAATAGACATGTACGACCTGCTGAGAGCAGCTTTAAGGCAGAGACCCGAATACATAATAGTTGGTGAGGTGAGGGGCAGAGAAGCTCTAACCCTATTTCAGGCAATGAGCACGGGACACACGACTTACTCCACGCTTCACGCAGATTCGGTTGAAGGCGTCATACACAGACTCGAAAATCCCCCCATAAACGTTCCAAGACCCATGATCGAGGCTCTCGACATAGTGAGCATTCAGGCACAGGTGTTTATAGGCAAGAAAAGAGCGAGGAGAAATGTCGAAATAGCTGAGATAGTTGGTCTGGATCCCCACACAAAGATGCTGAGAACCACGACTGTTTTCAAGTGGGACAGCGTTAAGGATGAGCAGATCATGATAGGGAACTCCAAGGCTC
>JALVYA010000041.1 GCA_027038095.1 Archaeoglobaceae archaeon | reverse complement strand
GCAGTGAACAGATGGCATACCTCTGGCTGTGCATAGAGAACAAGAAGAACCTGATTTTCGCCGGAGGGACTGCGAGCGGTAAGACTACTTCGACGAACGCAGTAGCTCTGTTCATTCCGAGAAGGGCGAAAATAGTGACCATTGAGGATACGAGAGAGCTCACGCTTCCACACGAGAATTGGATTCCCGCAGTTACGAGAGACACGTTTCAGGGTGAAGAGGGTTCAATAGACATGTACGACCTGCTGAGAGCAGCTTTAAGACAGAGACCCGAATACATAATAGTTGGTGAGGTGAGGGGCAGAGAGGCTCTAACCCTCTTTCAGGCAATGAGTACCGGCCACACGACTTACTCCACGCTTCACGCAGATTCAGTTGAAGGCGTCATACACAGGCTCGAAAATCCCCCCATAAACGTTCCAAGGCCCATGATCGAAGCTCTTGACATAGTGAGTATTCAGGCTCAGGTGTTTATAGGCAAAAAAAGAGCGAGGAGAAACGTCGAAATAGCTGAGATAGTTGGTCTGGATCCCCACACAAAGATGCTGAGAACCACGACTGTTTTCAAGTGGGACAGCGTTAAGGATGAGCAGATAATGATTGGAAGCTCCAAGGCTCTCGAGGAAATAAGGCTTGTCAGGGGGTGGAGCAGGAAAGAGCTTGAGGAGGAGCTCGAAAGGAGGAAAGCTGTCTTAGAATTCATGGTTGAACACGGCATAAGGGACTACAGGGAAGTTGCGAACGTAATACACGCCTATCAGAGCAAACCGGAGAAAGTTCTCGAAAAAATGGAGATAAAAGGAGGTGATTACGCTGTTCAGGGAAGCTAACTACTTTACGTATCTCGGTTACAGGCTGTTTGGGGAGAGTATAAGGAAGAAAGCTGAGAAGTACTACGACCTCGAGAAAAAACTCAGACAGGCAATGATATCGATGCCTCCCGAGATGTACATAGCCACTGCAAAGGTTGTTTCAATTTTCTTCGCAATCGTTGGACTGATACTCGGTCTGTTCCTCGCAGTGGTGTTGATTTACTTCGTGCATTTACCAAAAGCTCTGTTTCCAATAGCCCTCCCCGGAAACGTTTACAGCACGTGGATAGAAATAAGAAAGTACGTAATTGCCGGAGTGCTGGTAGCTGTACTCACAGCAGCTTTTTACGCATTCGGAAAATTCCTCTTCTCAATTTATCCCTCCACAATAATAAGCGACAGAAAGAGCAAGATAGACAGAGCTTTACCTCACGCCATAACGTTCATGTACTCTTTAAGCAAGGGCGGAATGAACCTGATAGAAATCTTTCGTTCTCTCTCCAACTACTACGAAGTTTACAGCGAAGTTGCAAGAGAGGCGGCAAGAATAGTTAGAGACATGGAAGTGCTTGGAAAAGACCTCAGAAGCGTTTTAGCGGAAGCTGTAGAGCTTTCTCCTTCAGAAAACTTCAGGGAGTTCCTGCACGGGTTGATTACGGTTATAGACAGCGGTGGAGACATAAGCAGATATCTGGAGGAGAGAGCGGATTTCTATCTTGAAAGGGCGAGACAGGAACAGAAGAACTTTCTTGAATTTCTCGGATTAATGGCTGAAAGCTACATAACTGCCTTTGTAGCGGGCCCTCTGTTTCTTATAATTATTCAAACGGTCATGATAGTTATGGGTCAGGGAAACCTGACAGCACTGTACGCTGTGATATACATGGTGATACCGGTTGGTTCTTTCTTCTTTGCAATGGTGATAAAAATGCTTACACCAACTGAGGAGGGAGAACCACCGGAACTTAAAGAGAGGTACACATACCTGAGGATACCCCATTCCGGAGCCGAGAACGAGGAAGAGCTGAAGAGAATAGAGAAGCTTAAGAAAAAAGTAAAGTCGTGGAGGTTCAGAAAGGCTCTGAGACATCCTTTAAGACCGGTAAAGCAGAAGCCCGTTTACGCATTCGCCTTTTCCGTACCGCTCGGGCTTTTATTCATAGCCTACGGATTGAAGATGTACCCGTTCTACAGGAGCATGAACTGGGTGTTTGAAATAGACGACTACGTGTTCATAGGCCTGATCATAATGTTATTACCTTTTGTCATCTTTCACGAGCTAAAAATGAGAAATACAAGGAAAACTCTCAGGCTGACCCCAATATTCCTGAACAAACTCGCCTCTGCAAACGAGAGCGGCATGTCTATATACAGAGCCATAGCGATGATTGCAAAGACCGACACAACGCCGTTGAAGAAGGAGATATCCAAGATAAAAGCAGACCTTGACTGGGGTATAAGCTTAAACGATGCTTTAATAAGGTTTGCCAACAGGTTAAAGATATTTGAACTTACGAGAACGATATCTCTGCTCAATGAGGCTTTAAAATCAACAGGTAACGTTACGGAGGTTCTGATGATTTCTGCCAAGGATGCTAGCAATGCTGAGCTGCTAAGAAAGGAAAGACAGTCAAACATGTTCATGTACGTTATAATAATATACATATCGTTCTTCGTGTTCATAGGAATAGTTTACATTATAACAACAACGTTTCTTGCAACCTTAGCTCAGAGTGCCGCAAAAGTTGCGGCGAGTGGAGCTCACATCAACATGCTCAGGGGCATAAACGTAAAAACGTACAAGAACATATTCATGCACGCTTCAGTATTTCAGGGCATCTTTGGTGGACTCGTCGCAGGTGTAATGGGTGAGGGTAGCCTTTCTTCCGGAGTGAAGCATTCCTTGATAATGCTGGTAATGGCCTACCTGCTGTTTACGATACTAATACATTAAAGTTCATCAATAATTTTTTAATGGATTAGTATTATTATTTAGTATTTGATTTCTTTTTGATGTATCTTTCAAATGATAATCTTGAATTAGTTGTGTCAAGATAAACACCCCCAGTAATTATAGAATGCTACAAAACTCTCCAACCAGCTCTGCATTCAAAAGAGCTCCTGAATGGAGATCTATTCCAGAACCTCTTCATCCTCTCCTTAAACCCAGAAAAGAAACTTTCTACAGCATTCACCAAAGGTTTCGTGCCTGTATTTTAATCCCAATCTTTTCAGAGCCCATAGATACCAGAATCCCCTATCAACAACTACTTCTGGCTTGTTTTCACAGCGTTTAAGAATCTCTTTCAAGAAAACGTAAACTTCGAAACTTCCTCACCTTCTAAAGCCCATGGTTAAACATTCCTTTGTATCAATCTATAGCAGCCCAAACAAGGATCTGTTTCTTCTCAAGTTTTATCTTTGTTTCGTCTATCGCAATAAACCTTCTTTTCTTCTTTTTTGGCTGTATTAAGACTTTCTTTAGTCTGTGATAATAGATTCTAACTGATTCATGACTTATTTCTTTGAAAAGGGAGAGAAAATTGCTTGTCTTCCTCAGAGAAAGACCGAAAAAAGTAATAATAGAGCCGCCAAACTTTGAATTCTATATCTTTCTTATTCTTCCAAAGTTTGTAGTCTTGACGCAATCTACCAATTGACTTAAGGCAGGTTGCATGTCTTTTATTTTAGTTTATTTATTTTTTTATCCCTATCCTTGACATTCCAAAAAATATTACTCAGAATTTTTTTATAAAAAATAAATATATTAAATTCGAAAATTAAAGTATAAAAAATCAATACAGAATTCTGTCCATATCCTCCCCTCCGTAGAATAGCTCCTGTATACTGTCGTAGATGTCCTCCATTCCGTATCCCTCCTTTGCCGAAACGGGTACTGGTTTTTGAAGAAATCCAGCCTCTCTGACAACGTGAAACACCTCTCTTTCCACACCGCTTCCGAGTTCAGAGTAAAGAACGTCCGGGTCGCTCCAGCTCTCTATTCTCTCTATTTCTCTCGCCCCCAGAAGGTCGCACTTTGACAGAACAGGTATGTGGGGTATTTTGAGCCTGAAAACGGAAGAGGCCATGAGAAATGTAACGGATACAAAACCGTCCGGCGTCTTGGATATTACGGGATCGAAAAGGAATACTACTACGCTGTCCTTTCCCAGAACGTTTACGACTATCTCGCCGCTTCTCCTCAGGGTAAAGAGCTCCATCTGTCCCGGTGTGTCTATCAGCACGTACGGGACGTCGTAGTATTCGATTTCATCCTTTATCTCGTCTATTTCCGCTCCTAAAAGGTCAGCCCCGAGTATCTGGGCTCCGTTTGGCCCAACCCCGTACCTGAGCATTATGTCGTTCAGGGTAAAGTAATCCCTGATGTCTATGTCGGGAGAGTAAGGCATGTCCTCGCTTCCCGGATCGAGGTTAACAGTTACGTGGTCTATTTTGTGGAAGTCGAGCCACTCTGAAAAAGCAGCAAGCAGGTGAGTTTTTCCGCTGCCTGCAGTACCTATGAAGTACACGTTAATACTTTTCATGGTCTTTCCCAATTCATTTCATTTTCTGTTTCTTTTAGCAATTTTGAAGTGAGAAATACGGCTCAGATGAACCTTAAGCTTACCACCCGGTGTACTTTACCAGGCCGTTTCTCCACGCTCTTTCCATTTTATCTGTGCTGATTGAAATGTCTCCTATTTCGAGAGCGTCACCTGTGCTTTCTCCAATAACCTCCGCTTTAACACCTCTTTCACCGAGGAAAGCCACGAATTCCTCTCCTCCATCAACCTCCACAACCCACCTCGTATTCGACTCTGAGAACAGCGAAACGTAGTCTCTGACTCCCTTAATTCTGCATCCCGAACCACCTATGCACATCTCTGCCAGTGCCACAGCTAACCCTCCCTCGCTCAAATCGTGACAGGCGTAAACTCTGAAATGGCTAAACGAATCTAGCATCGCTCTGGCGTAAGTCCTCAGCTTATCCGGAGATGTTTTGGGAACAACCGTACTCCTCTGGTTCGTCAGCCTGCAGTAAAGGCTTCCTCCAAACTCCTTTTTCGTCTCTCCGACCAGCACTACGTCTCCTTTCCCCTTGAAGTGCGACGTTACTGCATCTCTCACGTCCTCAACTACGCCTATGCCCATAAGCGCGGGAGTGGGAGCTATTGCGGAGTGAGAAGTTTCGTTGTAGAAGCTCACGTTCCCGCTGACGCACGGAAGGGGGTAGCCTCTCGCCATCCATCCGAGTGCTTTAACGCTCTCCACGAATTCTCCCATTCTCTCCGGTTTTTCGGGATTTCCAAAGTTCAGACAGTCGGCAAAGCTGTGGGGAGTGGCGTTAACGGCTACGAGGTTTCTGATTACTTCGTCAAACGCACTCGCAGCCCCCCAGAACGGATTGATCCTGCACATCCACGGGTTTACGTCAGCTGTTAACGCCAGACCCTTCCAGGAATTAGTCGGCCTTATGATTGCAGCGTCTCCGTGAGTTTCCGCATTTGCCCTTCCGTGAAGCGGTGGAAGGACTGTCGAAGCTCTCACCTGATGGTCGTACTGTCTGATGATCCACTCCCTGCTCGCAACGTTTGGGTGCTCGAGCATTTTGAGGATTAACCCTTCCAGGTCGTGAACTGCAGAAGTCTCGTCAACCTCAACAACCTCTCTGATCGTGTAATCCCTGCAGTATTCAACTGCCTTAACCACGAAATCTATGTCCATGTCGTATATTCTGTATCCCCTGTAGTAAACTCTCAGCTTCCTGTCCTCTGTAACCCTGCCGACGACGACTGCGGGAATGTCCCACTTCTGGAAGATGTAGAGCACTTCATCAACGTGCTGCGGGCTGACTGTCAGCATCATTCTCTCCTGACTCTCGCTGATCCAAATCTCCCACGGAGCCATTCCCTCCTCTTTTAGCGGAACTTTGTCCAGCCAGACCTCGGCTCCAAATCCTGCGGAAAGAGCCATTTCTCCGATGACGCAGCTCAATCCTCCTCCTCCGAGGTCTTTCATTCCCGTGAGCAGTCCTTTTTCCACTATTTCGAGGCATGCGTGAATGAGCGGCTCTTTTATTATCGGGTTTCCGAGCTGAACGGCTCCTCTCGATTCCTCTTCACTGCTCTCGTCGAGCTCGGCTGAAGCAAAGGTTACGCCGTGTATGCCGTCCCTTCCAGTGTACCCTCCTGCAAGGACGAAGAGGTCTCCAGCATTTCCAGCTCTGCTGTGGACTATTCTGTCCTTTCTGACGATTCCCACGCACCCAACGTTTACTATGCAGTTCGTCAGGTAAGACCTGTCGAAGAACACCATCCCCGCAACTGTCGGAATGCCAACCCTGTTTCCGTAATCCCTTATTCCCGAAACGACTCCTGATAGCAGGTAAAGCGGATGTTTGGTTCCTCTGGGTAACTCCTCATACCTCGTGTCGAGCTCCCCAAAAAACAGGGGGTCGAGCAGAGCTACTGGCTGGGCACCCATGCACAGCACATCTCTCAGAATTCCGCCAACACCGGTAGCGGCACCACCGTAAGGCTCTATGGCTGACGGGTGGTTGTGGGATTCCATCGCAACAACGTAAGCGTAATCCTCATCAAATTCAACAACTCCTGCATCCTCCTCTATTGCCGAAATTACGTAGTCAGCCTCAACCCCGAAGAGGTGCTGCCTGAGGTAGCATTTGGAGCTCTTGTAGCAGCAGTGTTCACTCCAGGCCTGAGCAATTGATTGAAGTTCTATGTCGTAAGGGTTCCTCCCAGCTCTCTCAAAGTAAGCTTTAATTCTCTTCATCTCCTCAACGTTCAGAGCAAGACCCATCTCTTCGCTTATCTTCCTCAAATCTTCATCATCTGCGTTGAGGATGTTTATCTCGTACAGTTCAAAAGGAACGTCAACCCTGTTATACAGCATGCCTCTCCTTCTAAATCTTTGCTTAAATTCGTTTTGAATTTGCTCGAGCTTTGTTGAACATTCGTAAAAGCTGGGTTTTTAATAAATTTGAAGTATGTGGAGATAATAATGTATATCCTATAATCATTTATATATCTTACAAATAAATCAATATTAAATATTAAACATCAAAAACACAAAAACATCAGACTACCTGAAGTGAGGGACAAAACCATACTTTTCGTAAATTTTCTGTGCTTTTTCAGACTTTATAAATTCCAGAAACTTTTCCGCATTTTCCGGATTCGGGCAGTTTTTGAGTTTTGTTATGTAGTAGTTAACCCTATCTCTCTGATCTAACTCCTCACCAACTTCAACTGCTTCAACCTTCAAACCTCTCTTTCTGGCGTAAACGACCTCTGTCGCCCACACAGGACCGACATCCACCTCTCCCCTGATTATCCTCTCAGGCGTTTCCCTGTGGTGAACGAGCGTAAGGATAGTTTTACCCATTTCTCTCTTTTCTTCCAAAATTCTTTTCACCAGTTCCTCACCGCCGGCTTTGCGGTACATCTCAACTATGTATTTTGCTATGTCCTCGTTCTCAATATTTGGCTGAGATATTCTGACGTCTTCTCTTGCAAGGTCTAAAACAGACCGGATTCCTGTAGGATTTCCTTCCGGAACCATCAAAACTATTCGATTGTGAAGATAAACAAAGTAGTCATCTATTAACCCTCTATCCTTTAACGTTTTCATGGCGTCTTCGCTTACTGAAGAGTAAACGTCCGCCGTGCCCGGAAGAACCTTGCCTTTGAAAATCGCTCCTCCGGCAAGTATCTGCTTGAGCAATAACCCCGGAGGCAGAGTTTCGTAAAAAATTCGTTCAACGCCGTACTCTTCCTGAAACGCCTTTACGAGTTCGTCCATTACCATGAACTGGTTTCCGGCCATGAAGAGTATGAGTTCCGCACTGTCCGCGTATTCGAGGTTGTGTAGGTCATCTTCTCTTTCATCCGGTATTACTGGCATTTCCATAGTTTGCTGGACGTCAGCATTGAATAAATCTATTTTGAAACTTGATAACCCTGTAAATGCAGAGTTTAATTCTGTTTTTGAATAGCTTTTTAGATAGAGCAAAGTACATCAGAAAAATCTGTCAATCAACAATTGCCGATAAATACAGGTGCTGGAGATTTTTTAGGTATATTACGTATAAAATTTTAGCTGTAAACTTCCTCTCCCGGATGAACGGTTATACCGTTGCTGTCTATAACGAAGTGGTGCGTCTTCTTGCTGTGGTTGCTTCCCCTCATCTTGAAGATTTCAAGGCTTCTGGTCCTCATGTTTTCAGATTTTGTGTAGTACAGAACTATTGTGCCCTCCGTTACGAAGTTCTCAACCCCAAACCTGTTTATTGCTCCGTTTTCAATAACTTCGCACGTGAGAATCGATGTTAAGCCCAGAACTTCAAGAGTCGTGGATATCTTGAGTAATTCAACCCTGAATTTAGCAGGATCTTGCACTGCAAAACCTATAGATGTCGTGGAATCCAGAGCACACCTGAGTGCTCCAATTTCGTCCTGAATCGTTATTATGTTGTCTATCAGCGACCTCGTATCGAAGGGGCGAATATCAACGTACTTCTCGTCAGTTGGCAGTCCTATTTTTGTTGACGTTGCATCAACTATTGCAAGCATGTTCTCGTCTTCATATTTTTCCAGATCCCACCCGAATGTAGAGAAGTGTTCCCTGACGTGCTGAGGCCTCTCTTCAGTCGCAATAAATATTCCCGGCTCGTTGTACATTCTTATGCCGTTCAGCAAAAACTGCATGGCAAATACAGTCTTTCCCGAACCAGATGTTCCAGTAACAAGATAAGACCTGTCTCTTATCAACCCACCTTCACACAGCTCATCAAATCCCGGAATTCCTGTAGGGACTCTCTCCAGTTTTGGCACCATTCTCAATCCACCTCTTAAGCATAATTTTCAAAGTTTTGATTTACCTGCTAACAATTCAAGTTATAGCGTTTTCCCAAATAAATCTTTACTATTATTATTATCAGCCCACTTACGTACTTTTTGGCATACCAAAAGCTTAAATTGTTTGTGGTGGTAATTAACATTATGAGTGGAAAAATTACTGTGAGCCTTATAAAGGCAGATATTGGTAGCTGTCCCGGACATGCTGTTGTCTGGAAAGAAACGATGGAAGTTGCGAAGTCAATTCTGGAAGAAAAGAAACAGAATGGCGAAATTTTGGATTACAGAGTTTTGAACTGTGGGGATGACACTGAACTCATTATGCTCCACAGAGAAGGTGTTGACAGTGAAAAAATTCATGGAATTGCATGGGAGGTATTCGAGAACTGCACTGCCAAAGCCAAAGAACTGAAGCTTTATGGTGCCGGACAGGATTTATTAAAAGATGCGTTTTCCGGGAATGTCAGGGGAATGGGTCCAGGAGTTGCTGAAATGGAATTTACACCGAGAAAAGCAGAGCCATTAATAGCGTTTATGATGGACAAGACAGAACCGGGTGCATTCAACCTGCCGATATTCAGGATGTTTGCAGACCCGTTCAACACTGCTGGGCTTGTGATAGACCCGTCTCTGCACAACGGTTTCGTTTTTGAAATCTGGGACATAATGGAACACAAGAGGGTGTTCATGAAAGCTCCTGAGGAGATGTACGACATACTTGCGCTAATAGGTGGGAAATCAAGATTTGTGATAAAAAGAGTGTATCCAAAGGAGGGTGGAAAACTCCCACCGGATGAACCAGTTGCAGTAATAAGCACGGAAAAACTTTACCAGATAGCCGGAGAGTACGTCGGTAAGGATGATCCGGTAGCTCTTGTAAGAGCACAGAGCGGCTTGCCAGCAGTTGGAGAGGTTTTGGAGGCGTTTGCATTTCCGCATCTCGTGAGCGGATGGATGAGAGGTAGCCACAATGGACCACTCATGCCAGTTCCCTTCAGGTATGCGAAGTGTACGAGATTTGACGGTCCTCCAAGAGTCATAGGAGCTGGTTTCCAAGTTGGAGACAGCTGGCTCGTGGGGCCTGTAGACATGTTCGACGACCCGGCTTTTGACTACACAAGGAGGAAGGCACAGGAAATTGCCGAGTACATGAGAAGGCATGGACCATTCGAACCGCACAGGCTGCCACACGAGGACATGGAGTACACAACTTTGCCCAAAGTGCTTGAAAAGCTTGAAGACAGATTTGAAAAAGTTTAATTTCCAATTTTTTGATCTTAAGTAATTCTGAACTCTGTACAAAAGAGAAGGGCGAGAAATACGAAACTCATCGTTGATGCTTATGTAAGCGTTGGCATAAACCGGAGGCTTTGTACTGAGAGGTAAGCACAGCCTCCAAGAATTCGGCAGATGCGTATATCAGGACGATTACTGCTATAACCCAGCCCGGGACTTCTCTTTATCGGGTCTTTCCTGCTCCATTCCAAGTTCATCTCTTTAATTAGTTTTAATTTTTAAATATCATTAAATTATTTTACTGAATCAGCAATCGCCTTTACCTCTGGCGTTATATTAAACTTCCACACGCTGTTCGTGGATTCCGGAGTTCCGATCTAATTGAACCGGTTCTGCAAACACGAATTACGGTTAAAGCGGCTGGAGTCAAAGCGTTTTTTAACAGAAAAATTTTAGTAACAGGTAGTTTAAAATGTTACGATGAAAAAGCTTTTTGTGGGTCTTTGCATAGCGCTCGTTCTGCTGGTGGCTGTGGTTCTCACACTCGCTGATGAGCACATCGTCGTAATGGATGAAATGGGAAGTTCACACCAGTCAAACGGTCTGCCGGTTAGCGGCACGTGGAAAAGTGCTCCGCAGAACCCGAATACAGTTTACATAGCAGTCTATTCTCCTGAAAAGAGGTTCAGCACGTGTGTGGAAAGAGCTCTCATTAAAGCTGTTCGCGCACACGGACTTAAACCAGTTCCCGCTGAAAACATATCTGAATACGACATGAAGGGCAGGATTGTGGTGGGATATTTCACCGCCAGCACGAGCGGAAATATCTTATCTCGAGAAGTAAAGGTTTCCGGCATTCTCTACTACTCCTGCGCAGGTGACGTCAGGTCAGCTATGAGATTTATCAACAGCACTTCTATCGACAGGCTCAACAACATTACGTACCTCAAAAACCTGAGCAGCAGTATATGCAGGACGAGCCTGAACAGGCTGGTATCCATGAGGATCGTAAACACGAGCTGTACAGTCATTTACTGGTGGAATTTGAGGGCAGAAGCGGGAGTGCTGAGCGGAAAAGACCCGTACAGAATGGTGGCAAATGCAATAGCCGATCAGCTCAACGTAACTCTGAACGCGACGCGCAGTTAAGAGAATTCAGCAGTCAGTCCGGTGTTTTCGTAGTGGGAGTAAATTGCGGTCAAAACGGCAACAACGGTCGGTGCAGCAAAAAAGCCGAGAATGCCTCCAGCCATGGCACCCCCTATGAAGGAAATTAAAAGCAGTAGAGGGTGGATTTTGCTCGCGTATCCGACGAAGTAAGGTCTCAGGATAAGCTCTGGAACGATGTACATGAACACGATTCCCGTTACCAGAAACCACACTGCTGTAACGAAATTCGTTACTGCGAGAAATGCAGCGATGGGCAGAATCACCATCCATTCAGCAAATACGGGAATTAAAGCGGCTAAAAACATCAGACCGCTGAGCATAGGTATGTACGGAACTCCAAAAATCAGAAAGTAGGGCACGCTCAGAATTCCTATTAACACGGCGAATGCGAAATTTCCGAACCAGAGGGATATGAGCGTTTCGTCTATTCTCCTGAGCAAATCCTCTGCCTCCCCTCTCCACCTCTCCGGAACCATGGCGACGATGCTGTTAAACAGCCTGTTTCCGTCGCACAGAGCGTAAAAACAGACTATTGCTGAGATGAGGAAGTTCATCAGGAACGTTAAAAATTTTACAGTAAAATTAAAAAATGACGTTTTAATGTAGTTCTCCACGAAATTCTCAATCTTTGGCAGATAGGAGAGAACGTAGCCCGAATACCTTTGCAGTTTTGCCCCTGTCAGAATTTTTACAACAATCGCTTTCAGCTCAGCTCTGTGGGTCAGCAGGTAAACGAGCTGTGTCAGTCCCTGAAAAAGTCCGTAAAACATCAGAAAAGATACGGGTAACAGTATGATGAGCGTGGACACCAAACTTGAATAAAAGTTGCCCATCCTGCTGTCAAGTTTCGTTTTCACGGGTTTTGCCACGTAGGCAAAAGCGAAGCCCATGGCTATGCCATCGAGAAGTGGAAAGGAAAAGTACACAAAAAACAGAAAGAGGATTAACGCAGCTATTAAAACTGAAGTCTTAAAGTTCTTTTCCATGCTACTAACTAAATGTAAAAAATTTGTAACTTCGGTTTAACCCTCTCTCGTCTTCGCGGCTATTAAGCAGCCTCTCGCAACGCTAAACAGCGGGTCTCTCGCAACTCTTATCTCGGAAACGTTAACAGGCAGTCCAATTTCGTTCAATCTTTCGTCAAACAGTGCTTTGAAACCTCTTGGCTTGGACGTTCCACCTGCAAGAACCACCGGAAATTCGACAGCAGGAGGTGTAACCTCTGCGAGCTTTCTTGCAAGGTTCTCGACTATGTTCGATATCAGCTGGTCGTAGTATATGGCAAGAGCGCCCTCAACGCTTCCGAGCTCGACCTCTCTTTTCAGCTCGAAACCGCTTTCCTTTATCGCACACACCTGCTCTCTCGACATTCCGGTAGCCTTGGCAACGTTTTCGTCTATCCAGTCTCCACCCTTTGCTATGCTGAAGGAAACGATGGGGGCTGCGAAGTACGCTGCCGTTACATTCGTCATTCCAGCTCCAAAACTGATACCTATTCCGGTAAAACTTGTATCTGCGAGCTCTGAATAAACCACCGCCAGCCCTTCATCTATCACATACGGCGTGTACCCGATCTTCTTAATCAGCGCCTCCATCGTCTTCCTGTGATAAAGCACTTCTATGTCGGAGTCTATGGGCTTCGCCGGAGAGGATATGCAGACGGTCTCTCCAGCGTACTCCGGAGAGCCAACTACCTTTTCTATCAGCAGCTTGATAATTGGAATAGCCTCCTTCTCTTCCGGACTCAAAACACCGGACTTCATAGGTCTTCTCGTGCTCTTCTTGAAGACTGTTGCAAACCTGAGAGCATCATCTCCAAGAACGTATATCTTGTTTCCCTTTATGACGTAAGCAACTCTCGCGTTGTCGAGCATCATCTTCGTCATTTCGTTGTAATCCAGCTCGAGAAAAGCATTCCTCTGCTGAACGAAAACGATCTCGTCTCCTTCCATTTCGGAGCATATTATGTTCATTGTTCCTACATCCAGACCCTTAGACATCCTAACACCTCCTAAAAACTTTTACCCGAAATTTCGGAACTCTTACCCCTGATTTTGCTCTCCTCAATCATCTTCAGAACCCTGGCAGCATCATCAACTTCTCCAACTTCTTTCTTCCTGACTCTCTTTCCGCCTTCCCTCAGCTTTTTAAGCTCCTCTGCTTCGGGAACGCTGTCCTTAACTCTAACCACGTTTCCTCTGTAATTCCCGTCTTTCAGAGCAACACCAACCTCAAAGTCAGCCTTGGGTTCCACGATCTCTATGTCGAGCAGTTTATCGAAGTCTGGTTCTATCAGCTTCGCGCTTTCAAGGTCTATTTCAGACTCTATCTCCTTTTTAAGCTTCTTTTTCTCGGCGTAGGTCGTTGGAGCAGGTTTTTCTTTCTTTACTTCGATTACCTGTGTTTTTTCCAGCAGCCTCAGAACAGCCTCGGCAAAGGAGCTGCTGAAGAAAAGTACAAGGCCTATTGCGTAAAGCAGCGCCACGTAAACGACCTGAGGGTAGTACCAGTAATTTGGATACATTGCAACGAACAGCACAACTGCCAGAGTCGTCAGAGCGAAAGCTGCTATCGTTGCCGGCCTGTATCGCTTAAAGCCGTACATTGCGTTTACTCCGTACAGCGCAAGAGGTATGGCAAGGCCGATGATTACTGCTGTGACTTCTATCTGCGTTGGATTGGAATACCTGTTTATCTGAAAAATCGCTATGAGGGCGAGACCTATGACTATGAGAAAAACTCCGACTGCAAAAATCAGTGAGGGCAGATAGTACTCTCTGTCCCGCCGTCCCCGTCCCATTGCAAATAGCTTGCTGAGTGTAGGATATAAAGGTATCGCTTTAATGGTACTTGTGATACCTTTACCAATACATTCAATTATTTTTTCACTTCTTATTTTATTTTTACTTTTTCTTATTTTACCTCTTTCAATTTTTATCTTTTGTTTTCAGAACTGGCGTACTTTCTGTACTCTTCCACAGCCTTCTTCCATTCTTCCTCGCTTAAAAGAGGGTCTTTAACTTCGTTGAGCAGAAAGGCTTCTGTTCTCTCCAGGCATGTGCCACACTTCAGGCACGGTCTCTCTCCACCCTCGTAACAGCTCCACGTCAGCTCGTAGGGGACTTTGAGTTTCAATCCCAGAGAAACGACCTCAGCTTTCGTCATGTCTACGAAAGGTGCTCTGAGCTCTACGGGTGTGAAGAGTGTTGCCAGATATATTGCGGCGTCCAGAGCTTTTACGAACTCTTTTCTGCAATCGGGGTATATGGCGTAATCTGACCTGTGAGCAGCGTAGTAAACTTCTCCCTCCCCGAGCTTCACAGCATATCCAGCGGCGATGGAGAGCATGATCATGTTTCTGTTTGGAACGACGGTCACCTTCTGCCTCTCATCGGTGTAGAATCCGTGAGGAACTTCCTCTTCCCCGGTCAGAGCTCCGGAAGAAATAAGGTGGGATATCGACGAAATATCGACTACCTTATGCGTTACATTAAATCCGGCTTTTTTCGCGGCTTCAACTACTTTTTTCGCGTGTTCTATTTCTCTGCTGTGTCTCTGTCCGTAGTTGAAGGTGAGAGCGTGAACTTCCATCCCCTCACTGCACAGGTACCAGAGCAGTGTAGTTGAATCCAGACCTCCGCTCAGTATCATGACTGCCATATCCGATCACGCTAACAGTTACCTTACCCTGCTTCCCGGTGGAACTTCCCGTTCCGGAGTTAAAAGAATTGCTTTTCCGTCAACGTCCGCAGCGAGCAGCATTCCCTGACTTTCCACGCCCATTAACTTGGCCGGTTTCAGGTTCGCGAGAACGACGACGAGTTTTCCTGTCAAGTCCTCCGGTTTGTAACTCTCTGCAATTCCCGCAACTATCTGTCTTACCTCATTTCCTACGTCAACCTCCAGTCTCATGAGCTTTTTGCTTTTCTTTATCCTTTCGGCTTTCAGTATTTTTCCGACTCTTATGTCCAGTTTGAGGAAGTCGTCTATGGTTACGACTTCCGGTTTTTTCTCAGCTCCGGCCTTCTCAGCTT
>JALVYA010000040.1 GCA_027038095.1 Archaeoglobaceae archaeon | reverse complement strand
GCTTCTCTTTAAAGCCTTTGAGAATTTCGTAGTAGCTTTTGACGGGTTCTTCCCAGCTCATCTCGCATGCGAGGACGAAAGCTGTTGAGCACATCATTCTGTCCTTAACTCTGTCCCTCATGAAGGCATCCACTATTACGTGCAAACCAAAAGCGTAATCCGTTATCACTTCGAGGTGACTCTGACTTATGTTGTCAACAAGGATGACCCCTCCAAATATTCCTTTTTCTTTGTGGAGTTCCTTCACGGCACCGCTGAATCCGCAGGCAGAACTTATAACCACCGGACAGGCTTCTCTGCACGCCTCCAGAGCTGTTAGCAGGAAGGGCTCGTAGCGAGAAGGAAAAATGCCAGCGACGCAGCCCGCGGCAATCTCATCTATTGTCATTCCAAATCCACCGTCATCTCTGCCAACCCACTGAGGATAGGGCAGGGCACAAACGCTCCTTTTACCAATTTTTGATACGTCTATATTTCTCTCCTCCACCATTTTCTTCAGCCTTAACTCGTCCCCGATTAGTATGTCCTCCGGCAAATCAACCGGAAAACCTTCGGGCAGGAATTGAGGATCTTTTCTTCCAAGTGCCGTAATCAGAAGGCAGACTACCTTTACCTCGTCTATTTCCCCGTTGTTTATTCTGTTGGTGAGTATTCTGTCGAGTATTACGAGAGAGTCGAGCAGATCGGGGTAGCCCTTGTTTTCGAGCTCAAGTCTCGAAATCGTGTAAACGGGAACGATGCTCTCTTCGTCGATTTCGTAACCGTAAACGTCCTTCAGTTTTTTTGCGAGGCTGTACCTTATTTTCCTGAGGCACCTGTCCTTGAACTCCCAGTCTATGGCTTCACAGCAAACGTCTATTCCGTTCCTTATTACTATGCCGTCAACGCCGTAGAAAAGCCTCGCCTCGGTCCTCGTTTTATCGCTGACGAACGTTACCGTATCCGCGTACTTCGCAAGTTTTTCAAGCTCGACGAACCCTTCCTGCACTCCCGGCGGTATTGTCGGGTCGTTTTTCCTTATCTTTTCGAAAACTTTTGCTCCAAGCGTCCTTCCGATTTTCGTGGCGTGGTAAGTAACGACAGTCCTGATCGGAATTTTCAGTTTTTCGAGCCTTGCAGCAGCGTAGAAGACCGGATACTCGTGACAGTGCATTGCAGTTTCTCCGAACTCGTTGAGGTGCCTCGCAAATTCCGAAACTGCGTAGCTCAAATTCAGGTAATGCGTGTACTCCCTTCCGTAATTCTGAGATTCGTAGAGAAGCGAGTCGAGTCCCACGAGTTTGTAAGCCTCAGCCTTGACGGCATCGCTCAGCCTCATTTTCTGTCCGTCGTACTCCACCTGTTTCGTCAGACAGTACTCGACGTTGAAGAGAACGTAGTTCAGGTAACAGATTTTTTCCTCATCCCTGCACCTGCGCTTTACTTCAGTTCTTCCGGAAACGTAAGGCACTCCAACCTTTTTTGCCGCTTCCTCTATTTCCTCACTTACTTTTAATGGAAAGTGGTCTTTTGTGATTCTGTTTTTCGGGCTCCAGTCCTGACCTATTCTTTCGAAAAAAGGACCCACAACGACGATCTCGTCTTTCGCAATTTCACACATGTGCCTCGCTTCAGCATCTATTACGTTCCATACTCCACCGAGTTTGTTTGATACGGGTCCGGCTTCCTCCCCCGTAATAATTATGTACATTTTCTTTCACCAATCCAGTTTTACCTGAAGGCATAAAAATTGAATTGTTAAGTGGTGATGAAGTTTGGTTAATTTAAACCACCGATTTACCGGCCTAGCTAACCTCTCCTTTTGCCTTTATGTAGCAGAGAGCGGCGAGAGTCGCAGCTATGAGCTCTTCATTCGTCAGCTCAGCTGTCCAGAAGACTTCAGCCATCCTCTTCTTCAGAGGTGCGTAATCCTCAGCTATTGCTTTGACCTTTTCTGCGATGTTCCTCTCTTCAAGGAACTTGGTGTGCGTTTCTCCTCTCACAAACGCTTCATCGTTCGCTATTGCCATGTGCAGGGGTAAATTCGTTTCAACCCCGTCAATTATGTATCCGTAAAGTGCCCTTCTCAGCCTGCTGACAGCTTCGCTCCTGTCGTTTCCCCAGACTATGAGCTTCGAAATCATCGGGTCGTAGTACGGGGTTATCTCGCAACCCATGAAGACTCCGCTATCGACCCTGACGCCTATACCTCCGGGGCTTCTGTAGTGGACGATTATCCCGGTCTTCGGCATGAAGGTAATGGGGTCTTCAGCGTAAACTCTGCACTCTATTGCGTGTCCCATGAACCTCACGTCTTCCTGAGAGTGTTCGAGTTCCTCTCCGTAGGCTATTTTTATCTGGTATTTCACGAGGTCTATTCCGGTTATCATCTCCGTTACCGGATGCTCTACCTGAATTCTTGTGTTCATTTCGAGGAAGTAGAACTCCCCGTCGTAGTACAGAAACTCCATCGTTCCGGCATTTGCGTATTTTATGTGCTTCGCACCCTTAACTGCTATTTTGCCCATCCTCTCTCTTTCCTCCTCGCTTACGACCGGGGAGGGGGCTTCCTCAACAACTTTCTGGTGTCTCCTCTGAATGCTGCAGTCCCTCTCTCCGAGGTGTATTACGTTTCCGTGTTCATCTGCCAGAATCTGAAACTCTATGTGTCTCGGCTTTGGAAGGTACTTCTCGATGTAAACGGCCGGATCCCTGAAATACTTTTCTCCAAGGGTTCTCGACCTGTTGTAGGCTTTTTCTATCTCGTTTTCGTTCCATGCTATGGATATTCCTATTCCTCCTCCGCCTCCAGACGCCTTTACCGCTACCGGATACCCTATTTTTTCAGCCCACTCCTTCGCATCTTCCAGGCTTCTGAGCTCCGGACTTCCCGGCACGACAGGAACTCCCGCCTCGCTCATGAGCTTTCTCGCGTTGAGCTTCGAACCCATGGCCTCTATCGTCTCCGGTCTCGGCCCTATGAACTTGATTCCCTCCTCCTCACACCTCCTCGCAAATTCGGCATTTTCAGCCAGAAAACCGTATCCCGGATGTATCGCTTCAGCGCCGCACTTCTTTGCGACTTCAATTATCCTGTCCATGTTCAGGTAGCTGTCCTTCGCCTCAGCCTTGCCAATCAGATAAGCTTCATCTGCATAAACTCTGTGAAAAGCACGCTTATCGGCTGTGCTGTAAATGGCAACTGTTTTTATGTTGAGCTCTTTACAAGCTCTCATAACTCTTACAGCTATCTCTCCTCTGTTAGCAACGAGAATCTTGCTGAACATCGACACCGTCATAACAAATCAACATAAATGTTTTTCTACCTCTGCAATGATTTACCGGTGTGGTGGTTTACGTTATAGATTCCCCGGCGGTATTCCTGAGAAAGGTTCATGGAGAAGCTGTAACGGTGCCGGAGGTCGTTGACGAGATATTAGATGATGAGTCGAGACTCTACTTCTCTCTGAAAGACGTCAGGGTGGAGGAGGCGAAAGAACCCTACATTTCGAGAGTTATCAGTGCGGCGAAAAAAACCGGGGATATTTACAAACTCTCGGAAACAGACATCAAGGTTCTGGCAAAAGCTCTTGAGCTCGTCGATTTAAAAAAAGCGGTTCTCGTTACCGACGATTACTCTATTCAGAACGTGGCGAGAACACTTGGTATAGAGGTGGAGGTGGTCGTTCAGCCGGGAATATCCAAAGCATTTAAATGGGTTAAAGTCTGTAAGGGGTGTGGAA
>JALVYA010000039.1 GCA_027038095.1 Archaeoglobaceae archaeon | reverse complement strand
ACCGTCTATAACCGCGAGCTGCATCGGTACGTCCATAGTTCTGACTTCGACGCTCCTTCTCAAAGCAGACACTACTTTTTCAGCACCGTACCCCTCACTTTCCAGAAGTTTTACAGCTCTCGCTCCAGCCATGGCCTTTCTCTCGAAAATGGCTGGAGGTATTATTGCCCTGATCCTGACGCCCTGCAGGCATTTGAGCCAGACAGCCCTGATTAAACCATCGTCAACGACACTGTCAGCGAAAAGAGCGTAAACGCTCATACTTTCAATATCTCTGATGGCGGGTGCAATTATCTCATACGGCTTTTCAAATCTCTCCGCCGTTTTGAGAGTCACAAGACCGGATTTCAGCTCAATCGGAAGCGTTTTTACAAACCGGGGTGAGATCTTCAAAAATTCGCAGATTTCAAAAATCTCCTCGAGACTGCTCAGGTAGTCTGCGAGGTAGTAGCCTATTCCTGTTAAGCTGTAGTGGTTGTTTTTTTTCTCGACTATACCGTATCTGCACAGAACCTTGAGGTAACGGGAAATCGTGGATGGGGAGAGACCGGATATCGTGCACAGCTCGTTGTGAGTTTTGGGTCTATCCGTAAGGTGTTTCAGAATTTCAAACTTTCCGCTATCGGATATTGCCTTCAGAACCTCTATTACCCCATTTTTCATTGGCAGTTTTACGCTTTTGACAGATTAAAACGTTTTCGAATTTTTTAAACTCCACCGCTAAAAATTTAAGTTATCAGCTTAATATTTTAGCTACTGACTAAATTGTTTAGATGTTGAGTTATACTGTTTTACCGGATTGAGTTAGCAACAAGGTTTTTCAGCTATCACTCCGAGTGAAGAACATGAAAAAGGGCATTAGCGCTTTAATCGTGCTGTGCGCTCTGTGCCTGCTGTGCGGCTGTGCGTCGAACTACAGCGTTAACACCAACAACGCCGGAAAGCTCAACGTCAGCCTGCCTTTCAAGACCTTTCCCGATAAGTACACGTGCAGGGGCAAAGACGAGTCCCCTCCCGTTAAAATTGAAGGCGTGAGCAGCAAGGTCAAAAGCCTTGCGCTGGTAATGATCGACCTCGACGCACCCAAAGGCGTATTTGTTCACTGGGTGGCGTGGAACATTCCGGCAAACGTCAGCTACATACCTCCCGGCATACCCCGCAAGCCGGTGGTGGAGAAACCGGTAAAAATGGTTCAGGGAAGAAACGACTTTGGAAAAATCGGGTACGGGGGGCCATGTCCTCCGTTTGGCGTGCACAGGTACGTGATTAAGGTTTACGGCCTTAACTGCTGGCTGGATTTAAAGCCGGGAAGCACGGCAAATACTCTCTACAGAGCCATGAACGGGCACGTAATTCAGATTGGATCGTACACCGCGAGGTATCCGTAAGGTATGGTAACACGTGAACGCCATGAACGCTGACCTTAAAGGCGAAGTTAAAGGTGAAACAGACCTTCACCCGCTGGTGTTAAGGTGGTTTTTTTCGAAGTATAAAGAGTTCAGCCCACCCCAGAAACTCGCTCTGAAAGCGATTAAAGAGGGGAAAAACGTTCTCGTTTCGTCTCCAACTGGCAGTGGAAAAACCCTTGCGGCTTTTCTAATGGCAATAAGCAGGCTGATAGAATACGCTGAAAGAGGGGAGCTGGAAGACAGGGTGTACGTCGTCTACGTTTCTCCTCTCAGAGCGCTGAACAACGACATAAGGAGAAACCTCGAAAAGCCTCTGGCTGAAATATACGAGCTCGCAAAAAAAGAGGGGATAAAACTCCAGCAGATAAGAGTTGGAGTCAGAACGGGAGACACAGACGTCAGGGAGAGGAGCAGACAGCTCAGGAAACCACCTCACATTCTCATAACAACTCCGGAAACTCTTGCAATCGTGCTTTCAAGCCCGAAGTTCGCGGAGAAGCTCAGGAGAGTCATGTACCTGATAGTCGACGAAGTTCACGCTCTCGCAGAGAACAAAAGAGGTTCCCACCTGACCCTCTCAATGGCGAGGCTCGAGAACATTCAGGAGGGGAAGATGCTCAGGATAGGCTTGTCAGCAACGATAGCCCCACTCGACGAAGTTGCCAGGTTTCTGGCTGGATACGAGAACGGAAGGGCAAGAGAGTGCGTTGCCTTTGACGTGACCTTTGCAAAGCCAGTTGACATAAGAGTTCTGGCTCCGGTAACCGATTTCTTCACGTCTTCTGCTGAAGAGGTGAGTGAGAGACTCTACGATACTGTTGCAAACCTCGTCAGAAGTTCGAAAACGACCCTCATATTCACCAATACGAGGAGCGCCACCGAGAGAGTTGTTTTCCAGCTCAAGAAGAGGTTACCTGAATGGAAGGATGCGATAAAAGCACACCACTCCTCCCTTTCAAGAGACGTGAGACTCGAGGTCGAGGAGGAGCTGAAGGCAGGGAAACTGAAGTGCGTCGTCAGCTCCACGAGTCTGGAACTCGGAATAGACATCGGCTACATAGACCTCGTAATTCTCATAGGTTCCCCAAAAAGCATAAACAGAGCTCTGCAGAGAGTTGGGAGGAGCGGACACAGAATACACGAGGTCAGCAGAGGCAGAATAGTGGTCGTTGATCAGGACGATCTGGTTGAATGTTCTGTTCTCGCCAGAGAGGCAATGAACAGAAGACTGGACAGGATAAGGATACCTCAGAAACCGCTGGACGTCCTCTGCCAGCACGTCGTCGGAATGGCAATAGAGAGAAAGTGGAAGATAGACGAAGCTTTAAGGGTCGTGAGGTCAGCCTATCCGTACAGAAACCTGAGTAAAGAAGAGTTTCTGAGCGTTCTGAAGTACCTGGCTGGAAAGTACACGATACTCGAAGAGAAAAGCGTTTACGGAAAGATCTGGCTGGACGAAGAGGCAGGAGAGTTCGGGAGAAGAGGGAAGCTCGTTAGACCGATATACTACATGAACGTTGGAACGATTCCCGACGAAGTGGCAGTCAGAGTCGTAACAAAGGACGGCAGGTTTGTGGGCAAGGTGGAGGAGGATTTTGCTGAAAGGCTTGTAAGAGGGGACGTGTTCGTTCTCGCCGGAAAAACGTTCAGGTTCCTGCACTCCAAGGGCATGCAGCTCGTGGTGGAGGAGGTCGAAGGAGAGAAACCAACCGTACCGAGCTGGTTTTCAGAACAGCTCCCTCTGAGCTACGATTTAGCCCAGAAAGTGCAGGAATTCAGGAGTTTCGTAGCCTCCATGCTGGATGAAAAGCGAGAGGACGTCGTTAAACGCATAGCCAGACTGTACAGCATAGACGTCAGAGCTGCGGAAGCGATAGTGAACTACTTCATGGAGCAGAAGAGGTTTTCTGCAATTCCAACGAAGGATACCGTTCTTGTGGAGATTTTCGAAGATGACGGCTTTACTCTGATATTCCACACCCTCGTTGGAAGGAAAGCAAACAACGCCCTCGCAAGGGTTTTTGCGTACAGAGCGGGGAAGATGTGCGGTAAAAACGTAAAAATGGCTTTAAACGACAACGGTTTCATGCTGAAGCTCGACTCTCCTCTGGAAGAAGGAGAAATTAAAGGGCTTTTCAGGCTGGAAGGCTTCAGAAGTGACCTCGAAAGAGCGCTGGAGAAAACTGAGATACTGAAGAGGAGGTTCAGGCACGTGGCTGTGAGGAGTTTCATGATACTCAAAAAGTACATGGGCAGGGAGAAAAGCGTATGGAGACAGCAGCTTAACGCTGAAATACTGCTGAAGTTAATCAAAAAAGAGTTGCCGG
>JALVYA010000038.1 GCA_027038095.1 Archaeoglobaceae archaeon | reverse complement strand
TCTGCTGAAAGGGTAAGTTGCCCACAGTCACGATTGCCACTGCCACGTAAAGAAAAACGACGAATCCAACGGCTGTGTAGTACGCTTTTGGCAGAAAGCTCACGTCTTCCACATCCATTGCCGCATTAGCTATGAGCTCAAAACCTTCGTAGGCGAGAAATATTATCATGCCGCCTGCAACGAGTCTCGAGACCGGAGGTACGTGCTGGAAAAACCTTCCAGTTTTTATGCTCCAGATACCGGCAATTATGAAGAACATCAGTATTGCAACCTTAAAAGCAACTATGTACTCCTCGACTTCACCGACGACTCCAGCACTCATCAGGTTCAAAGCTGTGAGTAGCAGTATTATTAGAGTTGTAAAAACGTGGCGGTAGAGAGGCTGAATGGCATGTGGAAAAAAACTCGCAGCATAGCTGCCAAAAGCGTAGGAGTAAAGGGAAAGCATTACGATGTAGCTAATCCACAGCAAAACGTTTAGGGAACCTGTGAGAAAACCCTCTCCAAAAGCTCTGTTTAGAAACTCTACAGTACCCCCCTGACTCGGGTACGTAACGGAGAGCTTTGCGTAAGAATATGAAGTAATCAGGGCAATTATCCCCGCTAAAAAGAAAGCGACTGGCGTCGCACCTCCGGATAACTGCACGGCCAGTCCGAGAACTGCAAAAATGCCACCCCCGACCATGCCACCGATGCCTATTGAAACGGCAGACCAGAAGCTAACCTCCTCCTTTACCACGATCCTTTAGTGGTTCTGTAATTATATAGCGTTGCCGTTTTAATCCAGTCAGCTGAACGGGTTAACGTAAATCAGAATGGTTGCTCAGGTAACGGGAATAAATTAAAAATTTAATATTAAGTTATTATCAAAAATCACATATTCAAGTTTACCTTGATTCCGTGCAGCAGCTCAGCCGGGCTTTTTACGGGGTATTCGAGTTTGTCCAGAATTTCCTCAATTTTCTTGCCCTTTATTACCATACCCTTCAGCCTTTCCATCAGCTGCTCTTTTCCAGCCGGGAAGTCAACACCCTTTATCTTCGCAAGAACGTGAACCGCCCAGTCTATGTCGAGCACCTCAATCTCCCTGTTTCCGATGACGACCTCTTTATCTTCATCCTCGTAGAGCCTGCCACTCTCTTTGAGCCTGTTGTAGGCGAGCTTTGCCAGACCTCCAGCTATGTGCTCCTTTGGCCTCTCCTCGAGCTCTCCTTCTATGTACTCCAGAACTTTCTCCTCGTCAGCGGTAGCGATGTTTCTGGCAGTCGTCTCGGTTATTCCGAGAAATTCTGCGATTTCCCTGTACGTTTTCATGGCTTCATTTTTCAGCACAACAACGTAAGCTGCCTCAGCCAGAGAGGGTAACCACGTTAAATTCCTGTACTGAACGAGCTTTTTCAGCCCTCCAAGAATTGAAAGAGCCTCCATAAAAACTTTTTCAGCCATTTTATCGATATTACCGCCCTTTGGCCTTGCTATGACCTCCACTGTTATCACCCCCATTATATTAACTGAAGTTTACTAACCTTTACTTAATCAAATTTTGAGCAAAACCGATATATAAATTTTTCCAGCTACACACAGGTTGTTGATTGCAAAAAGCAGGAAACAATACACTGTAATTAAAAATTGAATTAGAAATATCAAAATCTTACGTAACTTAAAAGAAACATTTAACCTTTTTCAGAAACACCACTCTAAACACTACTCTTATCTGCGAACGCTTTTCCTCAGAAGTGCAGTCATTACTTCCATACCCTCCAATCAAAGCAGACCGAGTACACTGATTCCGGGAGTTTCAACACGCTGCCCATTCACGTAAGCAATTTCATTACACTGTTGCTCTTACTGGAGTTCCTTTTCGAGTTGTCTGATTATCTGGCTTTTTTGTTTTGTTAATTTTCTCACAAGAGGTTGGCTAAATAATTTTTAGATAAAATTGCAGATTTTCCTGTGCCATTTTTACCCCGTATTCCCACAATTGGAATTAACTGTTATATGTAAGTTTTTATAAACTTAAAATTTGTATCTCTATATCTTTTATCAGCATGTTTGACGTTCTATTCGTTCACGATCATATGTTGAGTCTATCCAGTATAGGCAACAAAAGTTTAATACTTTTACCACTTTACAAAGCCAGAATACCAGAATTACTCTATCCGATTTCTGGCGTTCTCAGTTGAATAGATAGTTCTTGATGAACAGTTCCTAATGATGTGACTTTCTCTTGAAAACTCTAAAAAGTTACTAAACGAGCTCAAAGTATATCACAGTTATCAAATCAGAATCCTTTATTCTTCCATATATTCTTTTTAAAGCTTCTAAAAGCTCTTCTCTGCTGTTAAAACCATCCCTCCTTGCATCTTCCTCGCTGAGCTCCCTGACCCTTTTTACGACTGCCTTTGTTATTCTCGCTTTGGCGAATGGTCTGGAAGAAGCAGTGAGGTATACGACCTTTCCAGCCTCACAACTCTTTATACCCTTTCTTATCGTACTTTTTTTCCTTCCGGACAGTATCAGATCAACGTACTCCTCATCGAAGTTTATCGATTTCATGCTCCACCATGGTTTTTTTGGTAATGTAGTTAAGACTTGTTTTTATTGATTCTGATTGAGCTGAAAAACTTTTACGACTTCCGAATATTCGATAGCCGATATAGTTATATACAGTGCTGTTTCCAGTAGTGCTTGGACAACCGGTGGTTGTGATGTCAGTAAGAAAGGGTCAGGAATTTAGGGGATTGCTGAAACTGCTGATACTCAACGAGCTCGAAAGCGGTGAAGCTACCGGTTACGAACTCATACAGAAAATAAGCAACAAGGTAACGAAAAAGCCCTCCCCGGGATCGGTGTATCCAATACTCAAGGAAATGGCCAGTTCCGGTATACTGAACTGCAGAAGTGAGGGAAACAAGAAGCTGTACTCGCTCTCTCCAAAAGGTAAGGAGCTTCTGGAAAAGATATACCACACCGAAAAAGAAGCAATATTCAGCAAGGTCGAAATACTGAGGCTTGCAGGCGTTATAAACGAGGAGGAGGCAGAGTACATAAACACGTTTGTAAGCGAGAAGAGAATGAACTGGTTTAAACTGTATAAGCTCAGAAACTGGATCCCTTTTCTCGAACTCGTAGTTGAGGCAGCAAAGGTCGACCGCGAGTTTGTTGAAGAGGTAATACGCGAAGCAATGGAAAAAATTCAGGAGTTTTTAGATAAGTATAACAAAAATAAAGTAAATAAAATTAAAGGTTAAGGTGGTGTAAAAATGAAAAAATTTACGATCGTACTGGCATTTCTGTTCGTGCTCGTGGCTTTGCAGCCTGTTTCGGCTATTTCAGCTGAAATGAACTTCCACGCAACGTGTGTTCCAGACACTCTGCATCCGGGAGAGCTCGCAAAGCTGACGATTCTAATAGACAACGACGCCAAAGCCAGTGGATTTGTCGTAAACGCAAATACTTCAGACCTGCTTAAGATGATAACAACTGTTTACAACGTGAGGGCAAATTTAAGCGGAGACCTGCCGTTTACCGTTGAGAACGCGCACTACCAGTTCGTTGGAACAATTCCGCAGGGAATGCCCGGAAAGGCTGTTTTTATCGTTAAGGTTCCCGATAACGCAAAGCCAGGTACGTACAGCATACCAGTCACTCTGAAATACACGCAGATAGTGGCAACTCCAACATCACAGGGCTTCTCTCTCACGTACCTTGATGATCAGGTGGATACTGTTTACGCGAAGATAAGCATAGTGAGAAAGGATTTCGACGTAAGCCTGAAGTCAAATTCTGCTCTCTACGCAGGAGCTGAGGGTATTGTAAAAATTGCGGTAATCAA
>JALVYA010000037.1 GCA_027038095.1 Archaeoglobaceae archaeon | reverse complement strand
CTTCTGCCAAGCTCAAAAACCTTATCCGGTTCGAGCTGAAATTCACCCTTCAGCTCCAGATCGAGGTAGTGTAAAACTATGTTCTTCAGCTCGCTCAGACTCTTCTCTTCCCTGAGCTTTTCAAGCCTGACTTCCTTTTCCTCGAACCCTTTTAAAACGTCCCTCAGCATTTCCTTTTTTGAACTGTCCATTTTCTTCACCTTCAACCCCCCGCATTAAACTGTTATTGCTATCCCGGGTATGTCTCTTTCATTGCTTACCGGTATAACTCTGGCGTACTTCGACAGCTCGTCTTTCTGCCTCCTGAAGGCTTCTGAAGATATCCAGATCACGTAGTTCCTGCATCCAATTTCCTTCAGCTTTTTGAGCATTTCCTTCACCTCTCCGAGGTTGTCTATTCCGGCATCTGTTATGAGTATGACGTCGTAACCCTCAGCCTCACTCCTCACGTAATCGACAACTACGTCAGCTTTAAGCTCAGTCCCTCCTCCCTGGTATTCCGCCAAGGCTTTGAAAACGTCCTCGCTTCTGCTTGGTTTGAGGCACTTGGTTTTCCACGAGAAGTTTACGACTCCGACCTTACCACCCGTTTCCATGTACTTCCTCGCTATTGCAAAAGCTCCGATTATCGCACAGCTCCCGCTCTCGGGATTTTTCATACTGCCAGAAGAATCGAGAATTATTACGGCATTTCTGCTCTCGTTTCCCCTGCCCTCAAACCCCTCAGGCCTGTGCATTTTTGCAATACCCGGAAGGACTTTTCCAAGGCTTTCCACCGGAGAGAACGTCTCCATTCCTTCGTCCGGTGAAAAATCCACCAGTCTGCCGGGATAGTTTCCCGCGTTCACGGAACCCTCAACTCTCACGCTGTACCTCGCACTCCTCTGCATGTACCACCTCACGTCGGCACTTCTCTCGTCTCCAGCCCCCTTTCCAACTCCAAAGTATTCCGAAATTTCTCTGAACTCCTTAACTCCAACCTCTCCCGCGACTTCCTGAATTGCTTTATCTACAGCACTTATGTTGAATTCGAGCATTTCCTCCCTGTTGCTCTCTATTAAGTTGTCTACTATTTCTGCGAAGGATTGCAGGTTCTGTCTCAGCACATCCAGATTCGAGCACCTTTCGAAGCTAATTTTTTCCATTGCCTCAACTGCTTTCCTGACCTCCTCATCATCCATTTTTCCTCCAAAGTTAAGCCCCGTTTTTCTCGAGAGGTAAGCCTTAACAGCGGTATTGGCTTTGTCAGAGCACATGGCCTCAATCATTGCTGATCTGACAGCGTAGCAACCCCTTTCAATCAGGTACAGCGCGCATACCACGGTGTCGAACAGCTCCACGATTCTCTTCCTTTTTTCGTAATTCTTTAACCAGAACTCCTCAAGCAGAGCGACTTTCAGGGAATACGGGTGTTTCATCCACCTCGCAAGAGAGAGCTGGAAAAGACCTTTTAGAGCCGAATTCGAGAATTTGAGGAAGACACCTCTACCGGCAGCGACCTCGGGCTTCCTATATCTGCCCGCAAAGTTGAGCCATATCCTCTCTCCATCGACCAGCCTGAACCGAACGGGTGGAAAGTACAGCTCTCTCCTCGCCTCTTCAAAAACATTCATTACCTGTAGTGGGCTGGTGAGAAAAATCAATTTTTCGGCAAAGTGTTATAACTTTCTGTGAACTCACAACAGATAATGAGGTTTTTAAGAAGGTTCTTGTTTGGCAGGACTGAGAAAGAGGTTGTGGAGCTTTTCAGAGGACACATGAACACCGTAAAGCTCGCCTGCGAGGTCTTTTTGAAGGCACTCGAGACCGATGACAAGGGTCTTTTCAATCAGGTGTGCGAGCTCGAAAGAACAGGGGACAGAATCAGAAGGGAAATAGCTCTTAAACTCTACGGAGGTGCATTTCTCCCTGCCATGAGGGGAACTCTTTACAAGCTTGCCGAAACGGTTGACGAAATACTCGACATGCTCGAAGACACGGCGATAGACTACCTGAGACTCAACCTGCACCTCGACGAAGAGCTCAGAGAGATGTGCGTGAGAGTGGCAAAGATAAACGTGGAGATGAGTCGAGACCTTGCAGAAGCTTTCGATAGCTTAAAGAGTGGAGAGCGACTTGAAAACAGGACTGTGAACATAAGAGCTAAGGAGAGAGAAATCGACATTCTCAGGAACAGAATATACGAGAAACTCGTGAAGAGAGAGGTCAGCAGTTACTGGGAGGGAAAAATTCTCTCGGATTTTATAGATCACTTAGTTTACGTGAGTGACATAATTGAAGATGCAGCGGACTTAATTCAGGTTCTCAACGTCAGCCTGCGTTAGCGCTTCAGGGAGAGTTATGCTATCGGAAATCGTCGCCTCGATTATAGCCTTCAGCATAGGTTCGAACAACACTTCAAACGCTTTTGGCGTTCCGGTGGGATGCGGAGTTATAAGCTTCAGGTCGGCAATTCTGCTGATAGGAATATTCGTTACTCTCGGCTCCCTGACGCAGAGAAAGGTACTGGAGACGGTTGGAAGTATAGCGAAGCTCAACAGCACGCTCATTCTGGTTGTGCTAGCAGTTTCTGCCGGAATGATTGTCTTCCTGAACTGGAGAAAACTTCCGATATCGAGTCATCAGGCAATAATTGGAAGCATGGCCGGTGCTGGATTTGCCATAGGTACGGCGAGGCTCGGGATTTTAACTTCCATAATCCTGTCATGGGTAGTTTCGCCAGCCGGCGCAATGATTCTTGCCATTCTTGTTTACACAGCACTTGAGAGAGTTCTGTCGAGAGTTCCCGTATTCTTTGCCGAGAGGTTGATCTACGTGATGCTGATACTCAGCGGAATTCTCGTTGCCTACAACACAGGAGCGAATGAGCTCGCAGCGGCTTTAGCTCCCGTTGTTTCTTCCGGTTTGCTCCCTCACTTCGAGGCATCGATTATAGGTTCAGCTTCACTCTTTGCCGGAGCTCTGCTGCTTGGCGGCAGGGTTATTGAGACCGTGGGAAAGAACATAACAACCCTCGATCCAATATCCGGATTCTCTGCCCAGAGTTCTGCCGGTCTCACAGTGTTTCTCTTCACAGTTCTCGGCATGCCCGTATCAACGACGTACTGTCTCATAGGGGGGATAGTTGGTGTCGGACTGTTAAAGGGAGTCAGTACCGTCAGAATAAAGTTGATAAAGAAGATAGTATCGATGTGGGTTTTATCTCCAGCGCTGGCATTTATCCTGACGTATTCAATAGCAAAGGTCATGCTTCTCGGCTGACCTTCCGGATTGACCGACAGATGGCTGATCAGGCTGAACGGGCAATAAAGCGAAGCGGTAAAAAGCAGACCTGAGCAAAACGCAGTGGTGAAGTTCATGGCAGAAGTCGCTGCAGAAGTTGTTGTTGTAATCCCCTTCCGGCAATCAAATCCAAAATCGAGGCTTTCTCTCTTTCTGAATAGAAAGGAGAGGGAAGAACTCGCATACTTCATGCTCATCGACGTGCTGGAAACTGTATTCAATTCAGGTGTTAGAGACGTGGTAGTCCTGCTTCAGAGCGACGAGAAAATTGAGGAAATGCAGAAAAAGCTGAAACCTGCGAAACTTCTGGTTGATACGAGAGACCTGAACACGGCAATAAACGATGTGCTGAATGATTTCCTCAGCTCATCACCTGTGGCAGTAATAGTTTCCGACCTGCCCCTGCTCAACGAGGAAATCTTAAGAAAGTTTCTGCAGGAGGAGGGCGATGTCGTAATTGCTCCGGGCAGGAGAGGAGGAACGAACATGCTGCTGGTAAGAAAGCCTTTCAGGACGAGTTACCACTACGGTAGCTTCGTCAAACACGTCAGCA
>JALVYA010000036.1 GCA_027038095.1 Archaeoglobaceae archaeon | reverse complement strand
GTGCTCAGCCTGAACGAGGTACTGACAGTGATTCTGGTTGCAGCCATGCCCATTTCAGAGCTCAGAGGGGCAATACCTCTCGCAGTTTACTACGGTTTTTCTCCGGTAAAGGCTTACGTCATTTCAGTTCTGGGAAACTTGCTGCCAGTTCCGTTTCTCTTAGCTTTTCTCGAAAAGGTGAGAGAAGCCGTGAAAAAGTGGAACCTGACGTCAGGAATTTTCGAAGTGTTTGAGAGAAGAGCCTTAAAAAACAGGGATTTAATAGAGAAGTACGGCTATCTTGGCCTAACACTGTTCGTGGCGATACCGCTACCGGTTACCGGGGCGTGGACTGGCGCTCTGCTTGCAGTCCTGCTCGAGTTAAAGGATGTGAAGTCCCTCGCCTGCATAGCTCTGGGTGTTGCAATTGCTGGAATAATTGTTTTGGCATCAGTGGAGGGATTTTTCACTTTATGGGGTGTATCCTGACCTTGAAATTCGCGAGCTTCTCCACGATGTCAAGGTTAACTTCTCCAAACTCTGCGTTCAGAGACTTTACGAGGTCGAGGTACTCCGCATTTCTTATCAGAACTGTTGAAAATCCGTCCGGAGAGCCAACGCTCCCGACGCTTATGTCGCTCTGAACAGACGTGAAGTCCTGACAGACCCTGCATCCCGGCGGAACGATGCCGTCCAGCTCCTTAACGGGAAAGCTCGTGCCTGAGGGGTACAGTATAAATTTGCCCTTTTTTATGTCCATTTTTTCAACAGAGCTTATGTCAACTCCCTTCTCCTTCAGGAATTTCATCAGCTCCGGGTAGTAAAAGTTCTCCATGCAGAAAAGCCCGATTACTAACTTTATTTTCTTCGCGAATTTTCCCATCTCCGCCTGCAGTTTTCTAACAGCTGAAACGACGCACGGAGTTCCCACCACAGCTATCTTCTCAGAACCGGCACCTTTCAACCCCCTGAGTGCTGAGAGCGGATAGGCGTGACTGTACTTGGTTTTGGAAGAGAGAGCGACTTCTTCAACGTTACCGGTAAGGAGGGGGACTGGCTTCCAGTTTTCGTCTCCAGCAACGACTAAAGCAAAATCCACAATACCTTTCTCCATTGCGGAAACGAGGATTTCTGTTACAGCTCCGCCGTCCTGCCCGTTAAACCTGTTTGACTTTACAGCCAGGGCTTCAACGTAACTTCCAGTTCCGCTGAGAGGTACGTAATCCCATCTCGGGCACGCTCTTACGCAAAAACCGCAGTCCGTGCAGTTGTCTTCCCAGCCGGGAAAGTAAGGTGGTGATGAATAACTCGTCACGCTTATACCCTTCACCGGACACGCCGCAACGCACGCAGCGCAGTTACAGCAGTAACCGTCCATGACAACCCTCTTTAAGTTTTCGAAGTACTTACCCGGTATTTTTTTTGGAGGTTTTCTCCTGCCTTTTCCCATTCCTTTTCCTCCACCCATACCTCTGCCTCCACCTTTGCACATGCCTCTGCCACCTTTACCCTTACCCTTTCCTTTTCCTCTGCCTTTACCCCATCTCACGTTTGCATTCCGGTAGCAAGGTTATTTAATGATTTTTCAAAACATTTTTCAGCCAGAGTGATGTCAGGAAATCCGAATAAAATGTACAGGTTTAAAATTGATTCGAAAATTAGAAACTAAACACCTAAACTTCCTCTCCGAGGTATATACCGTCGTGCGTCCTCGTAACAACGAAGTCCACAAATTCCCCAACTCTTTTACTTGTTCTGACAGTAACTGTTCTGTTTCTGACTGTTACAATCCTTTCGTTTCTCATCCTGCCGGGGAGCACGATTCTCGCTCTGAACCTTTCACCCCTCCTCAACGGAGATGGGTACCTCTCTCTTTTCTCAATTCCAAAATCTTCAGGGCTTAAAATCAGCTTTATTCCGTACTCCTTCTCAAGCTCCCTCAGCTCTGCGTAAAACTGTGGAAAGCTCATGGGCCTCGTTTTCACCTTTCTGCCGTACCTGTATGGTATGTACTTCTGAATTCCGAGTGGTGGCCACTTCTTTCCAGCTCCTATTTCCAAGGCGAATTCTATTATTTTCTTTATGTCCCGGTCGTTGTAGCCGGGAACCCAGACAGGAGCTATCAGCAAATCCATCCGGCTTTCGGCAACCATCCTCGCAGCGTCGAGTATTCTTTCAAGTGGATACCTCACCCCGGCAAGAAAACTCGCAACCTTCCTGTCCATCGAGCTGAGAGAGAGGTTTATTCTGTCGACGTATTTTTCCAGCATCTCGATGTTCTCCTCCTTCAGCAGCGAGCCGTTGGTCTGCATGGATATTACGCTGACTTCCCTAATTTTTCTGATTCTTTCCAGCAGCTCCTCCATGTACGGGTACAGCATCGGCTCTCCCTGTCCGTCGAGGTGGACTTCAACTCCCCTTCCCTTGAACTTTGCAAGCTCCTCCACCCACTCTGCGAGGTAAGAGGCTTCAACTACGTAGTCCGTAACCCTTGTCTTGCTGCACTTCCCTTCATCAACGCTGCAAAAAGCACAGCAGAAGTTGCAGCCAGTAACCCCTCTCACCTGCAGTAAATTCGTTCCCCTGTCAATTACGCCAAAAGCCGGATTTCCCATGAGAGGTATTCCGCTCTCCCTCGTAATTACTTCCAGATTTCTTTTCGTTACGTGGCTGATCACTCTTCTTGGCTCGCCCATTGAAACTATGTACTCGAGGGGATACCTCTTTTCCAGCTTTCTGTAGTGTTTTAACGGTATTCTGACCTCTATGAAGTTTCTGACGACGAACACCTTTTCTCCGGTGTTCCTGTCCAGGTAATCCCTGAGCAGATTCACGTGGAAATATCGACAGTTCTCTATTTTTCGTTGTCGGACTATGCAAAACTTTAAATACTCAGGCATTAACCTGAATGAAAAGCTTAATCCCGTTAAACAGGTTTGAACCTGCAGGAGACGTATAAGAAACGAAGTCAAAAGTATGCTCAGAAGGGGTGTGTTAGAATGATACTGCTCGTCGATAACAGGGATTCGTTCGTCTGGAATCTTGCTGAATACGCCTCAATATTCGACGAGGTAAGGGTGGTGCCCAATACCGTAAGTTTACAGGAGGTTAAAAAAATAGATCCCGACGGCATAATAATTTCTCCCGGCCCCGGTTCTCCCGACAGCAGGAGAGATGTCGGTAACAGCCCGGAGATAGTGGTAGAGGCTGAAGTTCCTGTGCTCGGAGTGTGTCTCGGTCATCAGATAATAGGGCATGTTTTTGGCGGGAGAGTTGGCAGAGTGAAACCGCTGCACGGAAAGGCATCGACAGTCAGGCACGACGGAAAGACAATCTTCTCCGGCGTGAAAAATCCGCTGAGAGCTGGAAGATATCACTCCCTAGCAGTTCTGGAAGTTCCAAAGGGTTTTGCTGTTTCTGCAATATCACAGGAAGACAACGTGGTCATGGGTATAAGGCACAAAAGCAGGCAGATAGAGGGCGTGCAGTTCCATCCGGAGAGCGTTTTAACCGAGTTCGATAGCGGAGAGGGGCTGAAAATCATAAAAAATTTCGTTGATATGTGCAGGGGTCGAAGATGATTGGAGGATTTGCTCAAACGGACATTTTGCGGATAACTGTGGTGGATGGGAGAAGACTTGAGTTTCGGAGTTAAAACAGGATTAGAACAGGGTCGGTATGCTGATTTACAGGCGATGATCGATAAAGCTGCGAGTGCTGAGAAGGCCGGGGTGATTGTATGTTTGTGAAGGTCTGCGGAATTAGGGATCTAAACGACCTAAGAACTGTCGAAAGATACGCTGATGCTACTGGAGTTGTTGTCGAATGCGAATCGAAACGTCGCGTAAGTCTGGATGATGCGAA
>JALVYA010000035.1 GCA_027038095.1 Archaeoglobaceae archaeon | reverse complement strand
TTGCTTGCAACGGTAACTTTCGGTTTCAGCAGTCTTACAAGGGATTTCAGGCTGTTTACTGCAACAACTTCTTTCCCTGCGAGTCGTTTTGAAAGCTCGTGCGGTAAGGTTCTCAGCGGATCAGCTCCGATTACCATTACGGCTTCACAACGAGCAAACACCTCTAGCAGATCTTTCATGTTTATGCATTCATCTCTTTCGAAATCGTAACCGTAACACCTGCATCCTGTTACATCAGCTATGGTCTCCAAAAAACCCCTCATGTTCGTTTTCGACGTGGCGGGGATAAAGTAAAGTCCGGCTTTTTCCATCACCTCTTCAAACCTGTCGAAATCTTTCAGCCCGGAACACAGCCCGCTTCCCCCAAATACTGCGTTAATTTCTGCCTTTTCCACTTCCTTCAATATTCTCACCGCTTCAGGGTGTTTTCCAGCCCTGCCGTTTAAAGCCTTTAAAAACGAGTCAACGAGTTCATCGTCTCTCTCGATCCTGATGAACAGTCCGGTTTTGCTCTTTTCAGCCAGCTTTGCAGTTTCACTTTTTCTGACGTCCGCGACGGCGAGAAACCTGTCCTCCTCATAACCCCTCTGCCTTTTACCGCACCTCGGATAGTAGGTGAAGCGGGATAGCAGTCTCGGAATGCTGTTGTGTGGATTCGCGCCCCAGTAAATTGAAACGTACCCTTCATCTCTGAACTTCTCGAGGGAAACGCTATCCAGCCTGTCAGACAGCTCTAGGAGTTTCCCCCCGCTCAGCGCGGAGTGATCAACAATAGCGGCGTTGAAATCCCTGGCAAGTTTCAGTGCAAGCTCCTGAGCCTCGCAGGTAACGTTGTCGAGTCCAAAAATCAGGAGTTTTTTTCCATCTATTACGTCTCTTGCGGCTTTTAAAGCCCTGTAGACGTCTGTTTTTTCACCATTCACCGAATTTTCTTCTCTCTTTCCCGTCAGCAGCCGGTATCCTTTCCTGCACGCGTGATATATCGTATCGCCGTAAACGATATCATCGCACAGACAAGAGCACCCCGTGCAGACAATTTCCTGCATTCAGCATTCCTCCTCTTTATTTATTAATTTTCAAATTTTTAACCTGTATTTATTTTTATTTTATTAAATTATTTTGCAATTGAAGTTTGTAATTGAAGCAGCATGCAAGCCTACATCTCCTCAACAAAACTTATCGCATCGGTCGGACAGTTTTCTCTGCACACGATGCAGAGGGTTCTGTTCTTTCCGTACCTCCTGCACAGGTTCAGTTCCACGACCTTCACGACTCCATTTTCTATTCTCAGGATGGGATTTTCCATTTTAATTCCCCGTCCCATGGCAGCGTTGTAGGGGTCTTTTTCAACGTGAACGGGGCAGGAAACAATACAGTTAGCGCAACCGATGCACAGCTCCTCGTTTACCACGAGACCTGTTTCTTTTGCCTTTTCTACGATTTTCAGCATTTCTTCAAGCTTTTTCCTGCTCTTTTCAAATTTTGGTGAGAACAGAGGTTTACACTCTTCGAGTTTTTTCTCTCCGCTTATGAGCTTGAACGCGAAACTCATGCACGTTTTCTCACCGCACTCTCCACAGTTCGTTTTTGGCAGTAGCTTGTATATCTCCATGGGACTTGGCATGGCTGAAATAACAATAAATAATAATTAAGTTTTTGGGAGTTCAGATTGGGGATCGGTTAATTAAACAAGACCAGACCGAAGAAAGTTAAGAAAAATTCGATATTATCTCCTCGAACGCCTCGAGAACCTTAACAAGGTCTTCTTCCGGTACGAGGTAGGTTGACAGTTTAAAGTGCTTCGTCAGCCCCGGCTTTATTCCGTGAATTCTCCTCTTCTTCAGCTCCTTATAGAGGAAGTACCTTCCCTTCTTTACCTTTTTCGATATCTGGTAGAGTTTCTCGGATTCAAAGAATATCAGGTCGTGGTTGTGCGGCTTTTCCCCGAGCTGAACGATTCCGAGTTTTTCCATCTCTTTTATGAACCACCTTGCCTTTTCCACTTCCCTCCCCCAGTACTTCACTCTCTCCCTTACGTGGTCAAAAGACGCCATGAGCGTTAGCAGGGGAACTCCTCTTGCCGTGCATCCGAGAAATTCAACTTCTTTACCCTTTTTGTACCTCGATTCCTTCGTCAAAACTTTAGAGAACTCGTCGGAGAAAGCCAAAACGCCAACAGGCCCTGACGATGCCATGGACTTGTGCCCGCTTGCAACCATGAAGTCCACCTTAAGCTCTTTCATGCTGAGCGGCATTCTTCCAGCAGAGTAAGCACAGTTGAGTAAAATCGGTACACCCAGTTCTCTGCAGATTCTGCTGACTTTTTTTGCATCAGGCAGATTTCCGTAATTTCCATCCGGATACGTCAAAACTGCGAGAAGGGTTTTTTCTCCAGCTTCTTCCAGTATTTCCCTGTACTTTTCTTCATCTATTCTGTACTCCGGATACCCTGAATTTTCCACCTTCAGAACCTCAAGTCCAGCTCTTTCAGCGGCGAGAAGCGTGGAGTAGTGGGCGTTACCGTCGACGACGACCAGACTCTTTTCGGGGTTTTCCCTGTGCAGAGCGTGCATAACTGCGAATTTACCTTCTCTCGCTCCGGTCGTCAATCTGACACCATCGCAGTCGAAGAAGTCTCTGAGCTCATCGACGAACCTGTTAACGGGCGGTTTCGATATGCTCTCGAGCTTTCCCGTGCAGTAATCGCAGATGCTGTAACCGTCGCCCCACTCGAGAAGTACTTTTCTCGCATCCTCCGTAAGTTTTCCTCCGGTTTGCAGCGGGTCTATGTTTATGAAGTCTTTAACCTGTCTTTTGAAAAACATAAACCCTGCCTCCTGACTCTGCTTCAAAATCTTTCTCCTTATTGGTTGCAGGTGTTATAGGCAATCCTGAAGTTACAGCCGTTACACCAAACCGGTAAATCTGAGAAACAAACACAGAGGTTGAGAAAAATTATATAACCCGTTGAAGCTCCAAGCTGGTAATGTCTCTCACAGCAGGAGATGTTATGAATAAAAGCGTAATATACGCTGAGTTGCCCGGGAGAAGAGAACACGTTCTAGAACTCTTCAAGAAGTACGGTATTTCTGCCGTTCCTGTTGTTAAAGACGGAAAACTTGCCGGAATAATAACGAGAAAAGACATACTAAGAAAGGTTGACGAAGACCAGATAGCTCTTCTCATGACTCCCGAACCCGTAACGGTTCAGGTTGACGAGCCAATCGAAAAAGTCGTGAAGATACTGGTTTCCACGCCTTTCAGAAGACTTCCCGTACTTGAGGGGGATAAACTCGTGGGAATAATCACGGTCAGAGACATAATAGCAAAAATAGCGGAAATGTCAGTCGATACACCCGTCAAGGAGTTCATGACCCCAAGAGCTGTTTGCGTCTGGGAAGAAACGCCGCTCAACATAGTTGGAGAGATAATGAGGATAAGCAACTCCGAACTGTGTCCCGTTTTAAATTCGTCTGCAGAGCTGTGCGGAATAGTGGACGAAAAGATTATGCTCACAGAAACGCTGATAGAGGACTTCATCGAACAGACGCACTACTCTTCATCAAGCGACACGGACGATAGCTGGACGTGGGACAGTGTGAGGGATTTTACCGTCAAGTACTTCGAGGTCAGCGTCGTAAAACTGCCGAAGGAACCTGTGAAAAAGTACATGAAAAAGCCTGCACACGTCTACCCGCACACATCCGTGAGCAAATGTGCGAGGGAGATGGTGAGAAAGGACATAGACCACATGCCCGTGCTCGATGCGGAGAACAGGTTTGCCGGGCTCGTACACGACAAGGATATAATTAGAGTGTTAATTTAGATTTACCCGGAGAGCTTATATTCCCTTTTGAATTATC
>JALVYA010000034.1 GCA_027038095.1 Archaeoglobaceae archaeon | reverse complement strand
TAGAGCCGAGCAGTACTTCTGAAGCAACGACCATTGCTGGAAGAACCTATACGATTACTTCTCAGCTCAGCGATAACACGATAAACGCCTACGCTTTCAGGTACAGCAGTGAAAACACTTTGATGTCCGCTTACCCGATAGAGAGCGGAAGCAACAGCGTAACGCTAAACCTTCCGGGCACCGATCAGTGGGAGTACGGCTACGGAGAGATAAACATAACGGTTTCGGGCAAGGTGCCTGCTTCTTCTTCAAGACTTACGAAACTGGTAGCTCTGAAGGTCGAAGTTCAGGGTGCTCCCGAGAACTGCCTGCCTCCGGTAGTCATACCGGTAGTGAATAAGACAAAATTCCAGTCCGATCTGAACAGTATGACAAATAAATACAACAATTTCAAAAAGATGCTTGACACGTATATAGGGCAGGTCGACACAACTTCACTGAGCAAAGACCTGACGTGCGCGCACGACAATTTAACGCAGGCAAAAACCCTGTTCAGTAACGGAGACTACATAGCTGCTGATAACAGGCTTAACCTGACAGAGACATGGTTGAACAGAGCCGAAAAAGACCTGAAGAAAGTCAAAGCCGAATACCTGTGTAAGCAGCTCAAGGATAGAGCCAACGAAATATACGACCTGATCAACCAGATCAGTGCGTACGTTGATGAAATAAACAGCGGTGCGGTAAAAATGTCAATTTCGGAAAAAATTCAGATTAAGGCCAGTTTTAACGAACTTCAGAACGACTACTCCACAATTGAAACGGACATACAGGCCGTGCAGGCAGCGATAAATCAGGGACTTTACGACGATGCATTATCAAAGGCAAAAAGTTCAATGGACTTTGCGAACAAAACGTACATCAGCGCCGAAAACCTGCTAAACCAGCTGGAAAGTAAAATTTCAACAAATGCTACAGCAACATCGACAAACAAATCTACTTCAGGGGGTTTATCTCTACCATCGTTCAGCGTTAACAGGACGGTGCTGTACGCTGCAGGTGGCGTGGTAATTGCAGCAGTAATAATAGCGATACTGCTCTACCTCAGAGGTGGAGGGCGTTTTGACGAGCTGAAGTAATCTTTTGTTTTTAATTTTATTATCAATATTTATCTATCTCTTAACTATATCTCTTATCTTATAACTTGCCGAACGGTAAAAGTTGAAAAACCACCAGTATTCCTATGTTCATGCTTGCAAAACGCATAATACCGTGTTTGGATGTAACTCTCGACGAAAAGGGTGCCACTGTTGTAAAGGGTGTTCACTTCGTTAACCTGAGAGAGGCTGGAAACCCCGTAGAACTCGCAAAGAGGTACAATGAGGAAGGGGCTGACGAACTCGTGTTTCTCGACATAACTGCATCGGCGTACGGCAGAGAAACGATGGTTGACGTCGTGGAAAAAACGGCTGAAGAAGTGTTTATACCCCTCACAGTGGGTGGAGGCATAAAGAGTCTGGAAGACATAAACAAAATGCTCTCCGCCGGAGCCGACAAGGTCGCAATAAATACTTCAGCCGTAAAGAACCCCAGACTGATAAGTGACGGAGCGAAGATTTTTGGCAGCCAGTGCATAGTCATAGCGATAGACTGCCGGAGAAATTTTGACTTGAATGCAGAGAATGCCGAGTACATCATTGACGTGAACGGGAAGAAGTGCTGGTATGAGGTTGTAATCTACGGAGGCAGGAAACCCGTTGGAATTGATGCTGTTGCGTGGGCTAAAAGAGTTGAAGAGTTAGGAGCTGGAGAAATTTTGCTGACGTCAATGGAGAGGGACGGAACAAAGGAGGGGTTCGACATACCGATCACGAGAAAAATAGCTGAAGAAGTGTCTATCCCCGTTATAGCTTCGGGAGGTGCGGGAACAAAGGAACACTTCTACGAGGGTTTTGTTGAAGGCAAGGCAGATGCCTGTCTGGCGGCAAGTATATTTCACTACAGAGAAGTGGAGATAGAGGAAATAAAGAAATACCTTGCCGAAAGGGGAATACCCGTAAGGATTGCATGAGCTTTATACGCTTACCTGCACGAATCAGGTAAGGAATCCGGTGAGATCACTCTTCGAGGTGAAATAATGGAGATTTCAGAGTTTCAAAAGCTCGTGAGAGAACTATACGAGAGCAGGGATAGAAAAAGGGGTTTAGAGAAAACCACGCTGTGGCTGGTGGAGGAAATTGGAGAGCTTGCTGAGGCTGTGAGGAAGGGCAACGTGAAGTTAGCAAGAGAAGAAATAGCGGACGTCATAGCGTGGACTGTCAGCGTGGCAAACCTGATGGGTATCGACGTGGAAGAGGCTTTAAAAGAGAAGTACCCCGGTAAGTGTCCGAGATGCAATTCGTATCCGTGCAGGTGCGATAGAGATTAGCGGGTGATATCAAGCGGGTGATGTCAATGAAAAAATTTCTAGTGGTGAATGAAGAAGACATTTTATCGGGTGTAACTACAGACAAGTACTTCATCTGGACTGAAAAAATACTCAGGAGTAAGGGTGTAAATCCAGATGTCGTTGCAGAGGTTACAGCGAGGGAGTGGGGCATATTTTCCGGTCTTGGAGATGTTCTGAGCTTGCTTGAAGGAAAAAAAGTTGACGTCTACGCAATGCCGGAAGGATCCATTTTTTATCCAAACGAACCCGTGATTGTAATTGAGGGGAAATACCTCGAGTTTGCGAGATACGAGACGTCAATTCTCGGTTTTATCTGCCACTCAAGCGGAATTTCCAAAGCCGCCTTCAAGGCGAAGTTCGCGGCGAGAGATAAGAAAGTACTCTCATTCGGTACGAGAAGGCAGCATCCGGCTCTTGCAGCCATGATAGAGAGAGCGGCGTACATAGGAGGCGTTGACGGCGTCAGCAACTTCTCGGTTGAGAAGTATCTCGGTTTGAATAGCATTGGAACCATGCCCCACGCTCTAATAGTGTGCTTTGGCAATCAGGTGGAAGCGTGGAAGGCTTTTGACGAGGTTGTGGATAAAGACGTGCCGAGAATAATGCTCGTTGACACGTACTGCGACGAGAAGAGCGAAGCAGTAATGGCTGTGGAAAACGTCGAAAGGGTCGATGGCGTTAGAATAGATACTCCATCGTCGAGAAGGGGAAACATAAGAGCGATAATTGAAGAAATCAGGTGGGAACTATTCTTAAGGGGTAAAAAAGACGTGATGATCGTTCTCAGTGGAGGAGTGAGCTTTGAAGACATAGTAACGCTGAGAGATATCGTCGATGCGTTTGGTGTCGGCACGTCCATAGCCTGTGCGAGACCCATCGATTTTGCACTCGACCTCGTGGAAAAAGAAGGGAGAGCCGTTGCAAAAAGAGGAAAGTACGGTGGAAGAAAGGCTATTTTAAGAGATGGCGTCGTGGACAGAATCGTTCCGGGTAAGGATTCTAACCTGCTCGTAAAGGTGATGGAAAATGGGGTTGTGACGGAAGAGGGTAGAAAACTCGTCGACACGGAACGTGCGAGAGAGAATGCCCTGAAAACGATGAACCTCGTCAGGAAGTTTTTCGAAGAAAAGCCAGCTTTTGAAGCTGGAGAATTTATCAGGTCACCTGCGGATACGGACATTCGTGCACTGATTTAGTTTTTTATCCTTGATAATTGTCTTCTATTGTTTATGATTATTGTTTGTTGTTCACTATTTGTTTTGTTTACTACTTAATTAACTGCACAGCAAAAACGCTTGAAAACCGATAGTGTTAGGGAAGCTCGCCGAAAATCTCTTTTAGATGTTTTACAAGAGTTCTCTCGACTTTTTTTATGGTTGAAATTTTCACCTCTCCTGCAAGAGGGCAGAAGTCGTGAACGACTGCTTTTCTCCTCTCGACGTCGTATATTACCGGATAAATTCTGCATCCAAGCGGTCTGTAACTGTATATCGAGCATTTACAGTCTTTCAGAAAGTAACACCGCC
>JALVYA010000033.1 GCA_027038095.1 Archaeoglobaceae archaeon | reverse complement strand
TCGGCAGCAACCTTTCCGGCTATTTTTCCACCTCTCATGGCGTTTATTATTCCTCCACCCGTTATCGGGTCAGCGTGTCTCGCCGCATCTCCCACGAGCAGGCACCTCTCCGCAGAAATCCTGTCTATCGGGCTTACGGGCACGCCACCGGCGACGACCTCCACTATCCTTGTGGTGCTGATACCCTCGCTTTCCAGAAACCTGTCAAGGTAGTACTTTGCAGGCTTCTCCGCCATCGATGGCATGACACCTATGCCAACGTTTGCAGAGCCGTTACCCTTTGGAAACAGCCAGATGTAACCTCCGGGAGACCTTGCATGTCCAATCCAGAAGTGGCAGTAGTCCATATCGTACATATCTTCCAAACCGGTTATCAGGTACTGCACGCAGCTCTCTATCTCGTTCAGTTTAAGCGTCGTGTCTATTCCCATCCACTTTCCAACCCTGCTCTCCACTCCATCTGCCCCTATGATCATCTTCGCCGTAACTTCAAAAAACTCCCCGGCTCTTCTCAGCTTTACTCTGAGTCCGTCCTTCTCCTTCTCAACTCCAACCGCTGCCGTTTTTACGAGTACATCGGCACCAGCCCTGGCAGCCTGCTTTGCCAGCCACCTGTCGAAAATCTTTCTCTCGAGTATGTATCCAACCTCATTTCCCGCCTGTTCGGCTGAGAGGGTTATCAGAGTGTTATCAGGAGAATAGATTTTTGCCCCCTGAACTTCCTTTGCTATCCACTTCTTCTTCACCTCCACGAGGGAGCTCAGCTCGGACTTGCTCACGCCCTCAGCACACCTGACAGGAGCTCCTATTTCCTGCCTCTTCTCAACCATCAAAACCCTGAGTCCTTCCTCAGCGCAGCTTCTGGCTGCCATGCTCCCTCCCGGTCCTGCACCAACCACAACGACATCGTAATCGTGCATAGTATCACCCCTCAGAGCTCTCAACACTCAGAGCGTTCATGGGGCATACCTTAACGCAGAGCTTGCAGCAGTTGCATTTACTCTCGTCTATCACAAGAAAAGTTTCCACGAGCTCGTTGGCGTTGTTCTTACAAACTGAAACGCAGGCTCCGCAGTATGCACACCTGAACCTGTCAACGACGATTTTACAGTTAGAGGGCATAAAACAAAACCTACTCCGGGCTTTTAATTGTTTTTCCTTTTTCCGTTTTTCCATTCTATCATTCCATTTCCCTTTCATGTTCCTACTTTCCCCTCACCCTGTTTTTCTACGTCTTTGCAACCAGCGAGTGCGGCAAAAAGTAAATCCCGTGCTGGTGGACGTGAATGATGTGTTCAGGATAAAATTTAATAAACGGTTCGAGAGGGATTGAGCAATGGAGGAAATGGAACTTCAGGAGTGTTGCAAAGCGGTATCCAGCGTGGCACAGCTGAAACTCGTTCCAAAGAAAGTCTTTTTCACCTGCGGTGCTGGGTACCACGAAGACGAGCTGGTGAGCTTCGAACTCTCTCTGAGAGATGCGGGAATAGAGAGGTTCAACCTCGTTCCCGTCAGCAGCATATACCCGCCGGGATGCGAGCTGATAAGCAGAGAAGACGGGCTGAAGGAGCTTTTTCCCGGTCAGATAGTTTTCTGCGTCATGGCAAGGCATTCGAGCAATAAGACTGGAGAAAGAATTTTTGCGAGCATTGGAGCGGCAATTCCGTCGGATCCAGCAGTTCACGGGTACCTCACAGAATACCACGGGGTTTGCAATGGTAAGGATCCGGGAAAGCATGCGGAGGAGACAGCTGCGTACATGCTCAGAACGGCTTTCGGAGTTGAACCAGCTGAAACGAGAAGCATTACAGCGGAGGCCGACGTAAAGGAGGGGAAGTACACTACAGTTGTGGCAGCTGCCGTTTTTGTGCTTTAGTTTTTAACAATATTACTACAACAGATTACGCAGTTCTGCTTTTCTCAACTTTAATGTATCTGGATTTTAAAGACCGTTTGCTGGCTGTTACAGCAGAATGTCATCAAAACCGGATACCGAAATCCTTTTCAATTTACCGCCTGAAAGCTAAGCTGCATGTCTGTAAACTCAATCAGAGCTTCAAAAAAAGGTCTCGAAGAGCTGAAAAAGTGGAAACACATAACAAAACTCGACCCGGACAGACCGAATCCGGAGGACGTCGTTAAGGCTGTTGCGGAGAGCGGGACAGATGCAGTTATGATTTCCGGAACTCAGAACGTGACGCTTGAGAAAGCTGTAAAGCTTTTCAGGCTCGTAAAGGATTACGGACTGCCAACGATACTCGAACCCTCCTCTCCAGAAGCTGTTTTTTACGAGGCTGACTACCTTTTCGTTCCGTCAGTCCTGAACGCAAAGGATGGAGAATGGATAACGGGAAAGCACGCCAGGTGGATAGAAATGAACTTCGAGAACGAGGAGTTTCTGGCGATGCTCGATGAGGTCGTTTTTGAAGGCTACATTGTACTCAACCCGGATTCTGCCGTGGCAAAGGTGACGAAATCTATGTGCAACATCTCTCCAGACCTCGCTGCTGCTTACGCCGTTGCTGGAGAGAGGATATTCGGAATGGATGCGATATACATAGAGTACAGCGGAACCTTTGGCTCTCCAGAAGTCGTTAAAAGAGTAAAGGAGAAGCTCACGAGAGTTCCTCTGATATACGGTGGCGGGATAAACAGCAGGGACAGGGCGAAAACCATGCTGAAGTACGCAGACGTTATAGTCGTTGGAAACGTCCTCTACGAGGAAGGAGTGGAGAAGTTCCTCGAAACGGTGCCCGACTCATGAAGCCAAAAGCTATCTGGGAGCTTTGCAGACTCGAACACGGATTTATGTACGCTTTTGGAGTTATATCCGGAATGGTCGTCGCTTCTGGCTTAAACTTCTCGCTGAGAGATGCAGTTCTGGGGATGCTCGCCGCAATTTTTTTGCAGGCCTCTGGCTTCGCTCTGAACGACTACGCCGATTACGAGGTTGACGTGGCAAACAGAAGGCTCGACAGACCCCTCGTCAGAGGCGAGCTATCGAGAAGAACAGCTTTAATCGTGAGCGTCGTATTCCTTCCCTTCGGTTTGATTTCGGCGTACATGATCAGTTTTAACGCTTTTGTGTTTGCCCTCGCAGTTACAGTTCTCGGCTACCTGTACGACCTGAAGCTTAAGGAGTTTGGCTTTGCCGGTAACGTTTACATAGCGTTTTCAATGGCAGTTCCGTTTTTGTTCGGGAGCGTTGTGGCAAGAAATACGATTTCAGGTCCGGTAATGCTTTTAGCGCTGATAGCATTTCTCTCGGGAATAGGAAGAGAGGTGATGAAGGGAATAGAGGACGTTGAGGGCGACGCTCTCAGAAACGTCAGAACGGTCGCAAGGGTTTTCGGGATTAAAACAGCCGTACGCTTTTCAGTTCTGCTGTTTCTCACTGCAGTTGCCATGAGCTTCATTCCACCCATTGTTTACAGGAGGTTCATGAATCCGGCATACGCAGTACCTGTAGCTATAACGGATGCAATGCTCGTTCACACTTGTGTAAAACTCCTCAAAGCTGAGGATGCGAGAAAAATTATCAGAAAGCTGAGAAAGGAGACGCTCGTAGCGCTGTCTTTCGGTCTTCTCGGCTTTGTGTTCGGTGCGGTTTTTTAGCAGTTTTTAACCGATGGATCGGGATTTCGGGCAAAATAAAACTTGAGTTAAATTAAAGCTAATTAAAACAGCAAAACCTAAAAGAATTAAATCTACACACCCTTCAGTATCTGCAGGATCACTCTCCTCGTCCTCTTCCTAGTATCAAAGTTAACAACAACTATCTGCTGCCAGGTGCCGAGCAGAAGCTCTCCGTTCTTGAACGGCACGACCAAGCTCGGACCAACTATTGCTGCCTTGACGTGACTCGATCCGTTATCATCTCCCCAAGTTTTGTGGTGTTCGTAATGCTCTCCGTAAGGAGCTATTCT
>JALVYA010000032.1 GCA_027038095.1 Archaeoglobaceae archaeon | reverse complement strand
GCTAAGGAGAGAAGGCACCGTTTTATGGTTTTCCTCTGTTCATCCCTTGAACCGAGAACGTTCAAGCTCATAAAAAAAATACTGAAAGCGTATTACGAGGTTGCTGGCGAGAGAGAGCTGATAGTCGTTGGAAGGAGTAAATTCGTCGAGATGGCTGAGGAGTACTTCAAAAAAAGTTCCAGAAAGAAAAAGAACGCGAAGAACAGGGTAAAGATAATACACTACAGGGACTCTCCGGACATCCTTGGAGAAACGCACCAATCTCTGCTGATAGACCTCACCGAGGGCTTTCATCCGAACGATCTGGGAATAATAATTGAGACAGTGGAGGAAGGGGGGATAATAATAGCCGTTTCTCCCAGACCCGAAGAGTGGAAAAACCTGATAGGCAAGTGGCACGAAGAGCTTATAAGCGAACCCTACAGCGTCGATCAAATCACCCCGCGTTTTTACAGGAGGTTCATAGACAAAACGCTGAAGGCTGAGGGAATCATCGTCTTCAACGCCGACAGGAGGAAGATCGTAAAGCACTACGAGGTGAGCGAGGAAGAGGAAAGCAGGGAAGAAATCGTAATTCCGGAAAAAAGAGAAATCAAGAAAAAACTCTACAAACTCTGTGCAACGCAGGATCAGGTGAGGGTTCTTCAGCTTTTCGAGCACTTCTTCGATAGAAAAAGGGAAAGAAAGGCGGTCGTGATCACCGCAGACAGGGGCAGGGGTAAAACTGCCGTTTTAGGAATAGTAACCCCGTATCTCGTGTCGAGAATGCAGAGAATTCTGAAGAGAGCCGTCAGGATAATGGTCGTTGCCCCCACGCCTCAGGCAGTTCAGACTTACTTCAGGTTCCTCAAAAGAGCCATGGTAAGGCAGGGAATGAAGGACTTCAGGTTAAAGGAGAGTAACGGCATGATAACGGTTCTGAACAGCAAGTACGCGAGGATCGAATACGTCGTGCCGAGGAGGGCAATTCTCGAAAGCGATTACGCGGACATAGTGATAGTGGACGAGGCGGCTGGAATAGACGTGCCAGTTCTGTGGGAGATAGTGAAAAACGTTCGCTACGTGATATTCTCCACAACGATACACGGATACGAAGGAGCTGGAAGGGGGTTCAGCATAAGATTTCTGAAAAAGCTGGAACAGGACGAGAACACTGAAATAGAAAAAATACATCTTGAAGAGCCTGTCAGGTACGGAAAGGGGGATCCAATCGAGAAGTGGCTGTACGACGTGCTGCTGCTCGACGCCCAGCCCGCAGAGCTCAGCGAGGAAGACCTTGAGGCAATTAAACAGGGCAATCTGGAGTTCGAAATGATAGACAAGGACGAGCTCGTGAAAAATGAGGGGCTGCTGAGAGAGTTCTTCGGTATATACGTCCTGGCGCATTACAGAAACAGGCCGTCAGACGTTGTGATTCTTCTCGACATGCCAAATCACCTCGCCTTCAGGGTTAAGGTTAATGGAAAGACCGTTTGTTCACTGCACGTGGCAGTGGAAGGAGGAATAGACGAGAGAACAGTGGAAGAGATGGCTGAGGGCTACAAGCCCAAGGGACAGATAATTCCTGATCTGATTCTAAAGCACCACTGGGATTACGGGTTTCCAGAACTTCTGGGAGTAAGGATAGTGAGAATAGCTACTCATCCGAGCGTTATGAACATGGGTATCGGCAGTTTTGCGCTCAAAAGGCTGATTGACTGGAGCTGTGGTAACTACTACGACTGGATTGGATCCGGTTTTGGAGTTTCTCCGGAGCTGCTCAGATTCTGGCTCAAAAACGGTTTTCTGCCCGTTCACATAACTCCTCAGAGAAACGAGGTGTCAGGAGAGCACACAGTGGTTGTGCTGAAAGCTCTGAAAATGCACGTTGAAGAGGTCGTGGAGAAACTGAACTCTAATTTCGTGAAGAGACTTCTGGAGTGGTTTGGAGATGAGCTTTCGGATCTGGAGGTGGAAACGGCCATTCAGCTCCTCCACTCACTTTCGAGAGATTTCAGCTATCCCCTTCCGGAAATGGACTACGTAAACAAAAAGAGGATAAAGAAGTACTTTCAGGGTGTCAGCCTTTACGAGTACGCATCTGACGCTCTGAGACCCCTCGTCAGGTACATGTACTCGAAAACTGACAGAGCCGAACTCGACGAGAAGGAGGAAAAGGTTCTCATAGCAAAAACACTGCAGCTCAGAGACTGGAAATACGCTGGAGAGTGTATAGGAGAGAAGGGGATGAGACCCTACAAAACCCTGCTTTCAGCGCTGAAAAAAGTTTGGAAGTGGTACGCAGAAACGGATTCGGGCGTTTGAATGTCGAAGGTGTTTAGATGTCGAGGTTCTTCACTTCCTTTGAATGCTCGATTATGAACTTTCTCCTCGCCTCGACGTCTTCTCCCATAAGTATCGAGAACAGCTCGTCTGCCTTCTTTGCGTCCTCCACAGTAACCTGAATCAGGTACCTGTTTTCCGGGTTCATCGTCGTTTCCCAGAGCTGTTCGGGGTTCATCTCTCCGAGACCCTTGTACCTCTGAATTTCGACCTTGTCACCGAGCCTGTTCAGGTAGTCCTCGAGCTCCCTGTCCGAGTAGGCGTAGTAAACTTTCTTACCCTTCTTTATTCTGTAGAGCGGGGGCTGTGCTATGTACAGGTATCCGCTCTCTATCAGCGGTCTCATGTAGCGGTAAAAGAAAGTTAGAAGCAGAGTCCTTATGTGCGCTCCGTCAACGTCGGCGTCCGTCATTATTATGACCCTTCTGTACCTGACCTTGGTTATGTCGAAATCCCTGCTTATTCCCGCACCTATGGCGGCCACTATGGCTTTTATTTCCTCGTTTTTCATGGCTTTGTTCATCCCCGCTTTTTCGACGTTTATGATTTTGCCCCTTATCGGCAGTATTGCCTGAAATCTCCTGTCTCTTGCCTGCTTGGCTGATCCTCCGGCAGACTCTCCCTCGACTATGAACAGCTCTCTCTCCTCAGGCCTTCTGGAGGAACAGTCAGCAAGTTTTCCGGGCAGAGTTATTCCTTCCCTCTTCTTCTTTACGAGCTCTCTCGCTCTTCTGGCTGCTTCTCTTGCTTTTCTCGCCATTATGCACTTTTCTATGATTTTCATAGCCTCTCCTGTATGCTCTTCAAGCCATTCGAGCATTCCGGAGTAAACGATTGAATCGACAGCAGTTCTCACTTCGCTGTTCGTGAGCTTCGTCTTCGTCTGTCCCTCAAACTGCGGCTCCGGAACCTTGACCGACACAACTGCCGTCAGTCCTTCCCTTATGTCGGCTCCGCTCAGTGGTTTGAATTTTTTCAGGTGCTTTTTTCCGAATTCGTTTATGGCTCTCGTAATTCCAGCCTTGAATCCGGATGCGTGCGTACCGCCTTCAACCGTGTTTATGTTGTTGGCGAAGTAGAGAACTTTCTCTATCTCCGTATCCGTAAACTGAACGGCTACCTCAACGATAACGCCGTTTTTTTCACCGCTCAGGTAAATAACGTCGTGCAGAGTCGGTTTTCCGGTGTTCAGCTTCTTAACAAAACCGGCTATTCCATCCTCGTAACAGTAAGTTCTTTTCTCTCCCGTTCTTTCATCGTAAAGCTCGAGTTTAACACCTCTGTTGAGGTAAGCGAGCTCTCTGAGTCTCTGGGAGACTATTTCCCAGCTGAACTCCGTAACCTCAAATATTTCCTCATCCGGCTTGAACCTGATATAGGTTCCCGTTCTGTCGGCCTCTCCCACGACCTTTAACGGTTCTACGGGCTTCCCTCTTCTGTACTTCTGGTAGTACTCCTTACCGCCCCTCCAGACTCTGACCTCGAGCCACTCGGACAGAGCGTTCACAACGGAGAGGCCAACTCCGTGCAGCCCCCCTGAAACCCTGTAAGCCTTTCTGTCGAACTTTCCTCCGGCGTGTAACTTCGTCAGAACTATTTCAAGTGCGGGCTTTCCGAGCTCGTGCATTTCTGTTGGGATTCCCCTTCC
>JALVYA010000031.1 GCA_027038095.1 Archaeoglobaceae archaeon | reverse complement strand
TAACAACCATGCTCTCATTTCTGCTCTCTTTACTATCCTCTCTGTTCATTGAAGGGTTGGGTCTGCAGGCTGTATAATGTTTTTTCGATGTTTTTGCCTGACTCTGTTAATGCGAATAAAGCCTTACTGCATCTTTCAGAATCGTTAAATCTGACTTTAAATCTGAGAAACCCTCTCCACGTACCTTCCTCTTTCAGCTATTTCCTCTGCCCTCTTTATTACATCTCTATTTCCCGTTTCGAGGTATCCTTCGATAAAGGCTTTTTTCAGATTCTTCCATTCATCAAAATAAGCTTTTAAAGCCTCAAAAAATACGTGCACGTCAACTCCTTTTGGTTCAACGTCCGTATCGACGAACGCGAGACCGAAGTCAACGAAATAGATTTTCTCGTCCATGTATATCATGTTCATCGGCGTTACGTCTCCATGAATGATGTTTGCTGAGTGCATTTTGGCGAGACTTCTGCCTATTTCCCTGCATATCTCTTCGTTCATTATCTCCCTGACCGGGATTCCGTCTATCCTCTCCATCACTATAGTGTAACCTCTGACGTCAAGCACGATCGGAGTTGCAACGCCATGCCTTCTCGCGAGGTTCATTAACCTGACCTCTGTTCTTGTTCTCTTTTTTCTGAGCACATCGTCCAGTTCCCTGATTCTGTACCTCTTCGGCCTTCTCTCCTTCTCAACCACGTTTTCGTAAATCCTTACTATTGCTTCTCCTCCAAAGTAAGTCCAGAGAAGCCTGCCTTTAATTACTTCTCCCTTTTCCACTATTTTCGCCGCTTTCTTCTTCGTCTTCTTCATGACGACCACTCTGGCTTTTCGCTGCTCGAAAAACTGAAACACGAAACTAAACCTGAAACTCCACCGCACAGCAGGCAACGTCTTTTTTGCTGAGCGTTACGCCCTTTGCAGTTCTCCCCTGAACGGGTATGTCTGAAATGGACGTTCTCAGCAGGTATCCGTCTGAACTCATGACTATCAAACTCTCAACTCCCTCAACAACCTCTGCCATGACTACCTCTCCTCCCCTGTAGTTGATCACTCCCATGCTGCCTCTCGAAACCTTTCTGTACTCGCTTATAGCACTCCTCCTCGCGTGTCCGTTTCTCGATACCGTTAACAGGTAGCCTCCATTCCTGCAGCTGACCCACGCAACTTCATCCCCGCTTCTGAGGTTGATACCCTTCACACCTTTTGCCGTTCTGCCAAGCTCCGGAACTTCTTTAAGGTCAAACCTGACAGTATACCCGTTCTTTGTGGAGATAAACACTTCTTTTCCTTTTACCGGGCAAACAAATGCGAGTTCTCCGGAAGTAGCAATTATTCCCGCCCTCTTAGCGTTTTCGAACTCCTTAACGCGAACTCTCTTCACGTATCCGTCTTCCGTCGTGAGCAGGAGGTATGAATCGTCGAAATCCCTCACGGGCAAGATTGAAACGACCTCGTCGCACGACACGAAATTAGAGAGCTTAACGCCCCTCGCATACCTGTCGAGTTTCGGGATTTCGTAGGCGTTTATCCAGTACGCTTTCTTTTTATCGAATATCAGCAACCTGTCCTTTGAGTTGCACGGAACCACTGCCAGAGGCGTGTCGTTTTTGAGCTGAACTCCAATTATCCCGACTCCTCCTCTCCTCTGAACCTTAAAGTTTACTTCGAGTCTCTTTATCAGGCCGTTTCTCGTAACAACCACGAAGTTTCTCTCGTCGCTTATAAGTTCTTCAACGGATATTTCGGCATCCACGTCTCTTATCTCCGTTCTTCTGCTATCGCCATATTTTTCCATTACCTCCTTCATTTCCTGAACTATTATGGAGTCAACTTTTTCCGGAGAGGCAAGAATGGATCTGTACCTTTCTATTTTTTCCCTCAAATCCCTGTATTCCTTAAGCAGAGAATCTATTTCGAGTGACGTCAGTTTCTGCAGTCTCGTTTGAAGAACTGCCTCAGCCTGTTTCTCGCTCATCTCAAACATCTTCATAAGGGACTCTTTCGCCTCACTAGGTGTGGCTGATGACCTGATCAGGGAGATTACCTCGTCCACATTTTCTATCGCCTTCTTCAAACCTTCGACCACGTGCAGCCTTTCCTCAGCTTTTCTCAGCTCAAAAGCAGTCCTTCTTCTGACAACCTCCCTTCTGTGGTCGATGTAGTGCTCTATCATTTCCTTGAGGTTGAGAACTCTCGGTTCTCCGTCCACGAGAGCAAGCATTATTACTCCAAACGTCGTTTGCAGGTTCGTGTAGGCGTACAGCTTGTTCAGCGCCGCGTTTACGTCTTCATCCACTTCGATTACTATTCTTATACCTTCTCTGTCGGATTCGTCTCTGACAGTTTTTGCACTGAGCTTCCCTTCTGAAACGAGTTCAGCTATCTTTTCCACGAGTTTTGCCTTGTTCACCATGTAGGGAATTTCTCTTATCACGATCTTCCTTCCCTCAACCTCCACCTTTCCCCTCACAGTTACCTTTCCTCTGCCGGTTCTGTAAGCCTCTACAAGCCCTTCCAGCCCTGTTACAATTCCTCCAGTGGGAAAATCGGGGCCTTTTACGTACTTCATCAGACCATCGACATCGATATCCGGGTTTTCTATGCACGCTATTACTGCTCTGCAAACCTCCTTCAGGTTGTGGGGAGGTATATTCGTTGCCATTCCCACAGCAATTCCACTGCTACCGTTTATGAGCAGGTTTGGAACTTTTGCCGGAAGAACGACCGGTTCTTTAAGAGTTGCATCAAAATTCGGTACGAAGTCGACGGTATCTTTGTCTATGTCGGCGAGCATTTCTTCTGCTATTTTCGTCAGCCTCGCCTCCGTATAACGCATTGCAGCGGGAGAATCGCCGTCGATGGATCCAAAGTTGCCCTGCCCGTCTACAAGGGGGTATCGCATTGCGAAGTCCTGAGCCATCCTCACAAGAGCATCGTAAACAGCAGCGTCTCCGTGAGGGTGATACTTACCGAGAACGTCTCCGACAATTCTCGCACACTTCCTGTACGGTCTGCTGGACAGCAAACCCATTTCGTACATTGCGTAGAGTATTCTCCTCTGCACGGGCTTCAAGCCGTCTCTTACGTCGGGCAAAGCCCTGCCAACAATTACGCTCATCGCGTAGTCTATGTAAGAGCTCTTGAGCTCGGATGTAATCTCTCTGAGCAGTTCCATCGTTCGGGATACTTCTGGGCATTATTTAAGAGGTTTGGTCTTTTGTGCTGTATGTCTGTCTAACGCAGAGAAAAGGCTGTCAAATGATTTTAGTGTTTAAGATAAAAAATAAATATTTTATTAAAAAATTTTATTAAGTTAACTATATGTATTTAGTCAAAAGTATTTTAATATATAGCTGCAAATTACATCAAAATTTCTGAAATCGTATTTGCGATTAGCTTGGCCACACTTATATCGCTTACTGGCTGTTCTATCGTGTCCGTAGCGGTGACCTTCCTGACTCCGGATGAGTACAGCCTGTTCAAAGCGTTCGCAGCCAGAACAGCGTGAACGCAGGCAGCTTCAACGTAACTTGCTTTTAGCGTTTCCGCAGCTTTGGCTATTGTTCCTCCCGTAGAAATTATGTCATCAACTATTACAACCTTTTTTCCCTCCACATCGATGTTCTTTGGCTGTATCTCCACTGTTTCAGCGTCGATTCTAACTTTTTCGAGGTAATCGTATTCGCAGCCAGCAACGCCTGCAGCCACCTTCACCCTCTCCAAGGAGCCTCTGTCCGGAGAAATCATAACGATGTCCTGTCCCCTGTACCTTTCACCTATCTCTGGCATTGCGTCTATCTCTACCAAGTTTTTGAAGTGAGATGCCGCTTCTCTGCTGTGCAGGTTGACGGAAATGACTTTTTCCGCGTGAGCTTCAAGGAACTCTGCTATTGCTCTTATACTCACAGCCTCTCCTTCACTGAAAACCCTGTCCTGTCTCGCGTAACCCATGTAGGGTACTACAGCCGTAATCCTGC
>JALVYA010000030.1 GCA_027038095.1 Archaeoglobaceae archaeon | reverse complement strand
CCCATTGTTTCGGGAGACGCACCTGCTATGGCTTTTTCGAACTCGAGCAGAAACATGTACGGACTCGGATTGATCTCGCCGAGCCTGAGGTAAACTTCCAGCGGAGAAAGGTCACTTTCCAGCTCATACTCTCTGGACAGCACGACCTGAAATACGTCCCCGGCGAAAACGTACTCCTTTGCTCTGCTGACCATATCTTCGAACTCCTCCTTTCCGGCGTCTGTTTTCAGTATTGAGCCCCCACCTTTTTCCCTCTCAACTTCGACTTTCTTCGCCATCCTCACCTTTTTCTCTGCCTCTTTTGCCTCCTCTTCGTCCCCTATGTAGTAAAACTCGTTTTTCACGTGGTCGTAAACGAAAACACTGGAGTAAAAGCCGTAAACGGATGCCTCCTCTACTTTACCACCTATTACCGTGTGAACGCTGTCGTAAGCAGTGTATCCAACAAAGCCACCGCAAAACCTTTCGCCCTCCTCAATTTTACCGCTGTAAACGGATTTTAAAGCCTGAAAAGGATTTTTCTCCTCGCTGAACTTTTTCCCGTCCACCTTGGTGAATTCGCCAACTTCTACTGTGTAATCCGGATTCGCTGAGAGAAAAGTGTACCTCGCCCTGTGTTCGTGCTTCGTTCTGCTTTCAAGGATGAACGGGTACTTTTCTTCTCTCAGCACGCAGTACAGCTTTACCGGGTCAACGAAGTCGAGTTTTGTCCTTTTCATTGCTACACCCGTCTCAGCATATCGAGCTTCTTCATCCCCTCACCGCTTTCGATCAGGTTTTCTGCAATCTCCACGCCCTCTTTAAAGTCCCCGGCAATTCCGCAGGCGTAAAGTGCTAAGGACGCGTTGGCAAGTATGAAGTTTGTATCCTCATCGATGCCCTTCCCCGAGAGGACTGCCACTATCCTGCTGGCGCTGTCCTCGGCTCCACTGCAGGGAACAGGCTTTACAGGCTTCAAGCCGAAGTCTTCCGGACCAATCTCGTAGAACTCAACACCGCTTTTAGTGACTTCCGCCACCTTCGTTACGCCGCACGGACTCACCTCATCGAGCCCCAGCTCCCCGCACCTGCCATGAACCACTAACGCGTGTTTTGCGCCGAGAAGGTTTAATGCCTGAGATATTTTCTCTATCAAGCTCTCGTCGCTGACTCCAAGGAGCTGGTAGTCCGGGTTTGCTGGGTTGCAGAGAGGGCCAAGGATGTTGAATACAGTCTTTATGCCCATCTCCTTTCTGACCGGCATTATCTTTTTCAGAGCCGGATGGTACAGTGGAGCGAAGAGAAAAGCAAAGTTCAGTTTTTCAATCATTTCTTTCGCCTTTGCAGCGTCGAGCCTTACCTCAACTCCCAGAGCCTCAAGTACGTTTGCAGAGCCGCTTTTAGATGTAACGCTTACGTTTCCGTGCTTGGCAACTGGATTTACGCAGGATAAAAGAATTGCCACAGCTGTACTTACGTTTATCGTGTTGCTCCTGTCTCCTCCGGTTCCACAGGTATCGGCTACTTCCCCTTTAACTTCGACTTTAATCGCTCTGTCTCTCATCGCTCTGGCAAAGCCCGCAATTTCGTCAGCCGTGTAACCCTTCGTCTGAAGAGCTGAAAGCATAGCTGCAATTCTTATTTCGCTCTCTCCGAGCATCAGATTGAAAGCCTCATAGGCCTCCTCAAAACTCAGGTCTTTCCCGTCAACAACTCTCGAGAGCATGTCTTTAAGACTCTCTTTACTCAAAAAATCACCTCCACTAAAGGTAAACGAAGCTCCTGACGAACTCTTCAACGTTTTCAGCCTTCATGAAAGCCGTTCCAATGAGAACTGCATCTGCGTACTTCAAAGCAAGCCTCAAATCGTCCAGACTTCCTATTCCACTTTCGCTGACGATTATTCTGCTATCAGGTATTAAGGGTGCGAGTTTTTCTGTAATTCTTACGTTTCCGTCATCTTTTTCCAGCTGTCTTATGTCTCTGTTGTTTATACCTATCAAACCATGACTTTCGAGGGCGAACTGCAACTCCTCCTCGCTGTGGACTTCGATGAGCGGGTCAAGCCCGTGCTCCAGAGCGTAATCGGCAAATTCCGCAGTCTCACCTTTCAGGTCTCTGGCTATGAGCAGAATTGCAGAAGCTCCAGCTTCAGCCGTTTTCTCTATTTCCTCCTTTGTTCTGATGAAGTCTTTTCTCAGCACGGGAAGTTCCGTTTCCTCGCATATATTTTTGAAGAGTTTAAAATCTCCCCTGAAGTGATTTTTTTCAGTTATATAGGATATGCCAACAGCTCCAGCTCTTTCGTACGCCCTGAGTATGTAAAACGGATCCCTTCCCCTCAGCAGGTCTCCGTGCTTTGGAGAGTAAACCTTTATCTCCGCAATTACGGGATTTTTAAACCCCATGCACCTCTTAATTTCTTTCTCAAGCTTCACGCCTCTCCCTCCGGATTTTTCTGCTGTTAACTTTCCATCAGCTTAAGCATAAATTACAGGTTTATTCCCGCTATGCGAGCTAACGCACTGTAAAGATATATAAACCTTTGTATTACGAATCGTCTGCAAAAGCAATCCGTTTAAGCTCAGTTAATTTTATATTGCCTTCTTTTGGTTATTTTCTACGCCTGTTACGGTGATAGCTCATGTACGCAAGGATAAGAATCAGGGATACCGTTAGGGTTCCTCCTCCGAGACTGGAAGAAAACATGGTCGAGGTAATAAAGGATCTGCTGTGGCAGCAGTTTGAGGGAAAGCTGGATGAGAAGTACGGAATGCTCATAGGAATTGAAAAAATCAACGAAATAGGAGAAGGAAAGATTATAGAGGGAGATGGGGCTGTTTACTTTGATGTCGATTTTACGGCAATAGTGTTCAAGCCCCTCTTACACGAGGTGGTGGAGGGGCAGGTTGTCGAAGTGGTTGAATTCGGTGCCTTCGTTTCAATAGGTCCCCTCGACGCGCTCCTCCACATGAGTCAGATAACGGACGATTACATGGTTTACGACGAGAAGAACAAGAGGCTCGTTGGAAAGGAGACGAAGAAGAGCCTGACTGAAGGAGACCTCGTAAGAGCAAGAATAGTGGCTTTGAGTCTCAAAGAGAGAGATCCGGAAAAGAGCAAGATTGGTTTAACGATGAGACAGCCCTGGCTCGGAAACCTGAAGTGGATTGAGGATGAGATAAAGAAGCTGGAGGAAGAGCATGACTGAGCTCGCGTGCAGGAAGTGCAAGTTCATAAACATAAACTCCGACGTCTGCAGAAACTGCGGCAGTACTGAGCTCACTAAGGAGTGGTACGGATACCTCGTCGTCGTGGATCCGGAAAGAAGCGTGATAGCGAAAAAACTCGGCATAAAGATTCCGGGGAAGTACGCACTCAGGGTGAAATGATGCTGAAACTCACCGAAAAACTCAGAAAAGAACTGAAAAAGCCATACGGCAGACTCGTTGCGAGCGTGGAGGAAGTAAAAAATCCCGTGGCGTGCGTTGGGGATGTTGTTGGATACACCTTTCTTTCCTCCGGTGTCTTACCAAGAATCCTGATTTTCGACGGCAGGAGTGAAAGAAGGCCTTTCAGCAAACTCGAAGAGTTAAAAAAGCTGTCCTCGAACTACGTTCACCTGGAAACGAGAAATCCGCCCTCAACCATTACCTTTGAAGCTGTGAGCACGATAGCAAAGGCCGTGGAAATGGCAGATAGGGGGTTTTTTGTCAGGGTTTTTGTGGAAGGAGAAGAGGACTTAACGCTAATACCCCTGCTATGCGCTCTTAAAGAGAACTCCGGGTCAGTTGTTTACGGACAGCCGGGAGAGGGTGTTGTGGAGGTTGAGGTTACGAGGGAGAAAAAACTACTAATACTAAACCTCGTGGAGCAAATGGATAGGTTAAGGCATAACGGTAAAAACGGAGATGAAGTCGTTGATATGTGCAGGAGGTGGGTTAATGGAAGTGGTAGTGGAAAGTGAAAGGCAGAATCCTCTGCTCAAAAGGAGGGAAGTTCACTTCATACTGAAGTATGGAGACGAGGGAAAAAC
>JALVYA010000029.1 GCA_027038095.1 Archaeoglobaceae archaeon | reverse complement strand
CCACGGCACTGGGCGAAATCGAAAAGATGAAAGAGCGCGGAAAGGACATAGAGAAGGTAGTGGTAATAGGGATTTTCGGATACATGCCGTATCCGAGGGAAGTCTACAAACTGCTCAGTCAGGCATCAAACATCCTCTGCGTGAGGGGAAGAATAGACCACATGATAGCCAAGTGGAGCGACATGAGCGAGGAAGAAAAAGAGGAGTTTAAAGCTGAAGAACCGTTTCTGGCAAAAATAGTCGAGTGGAACTGGGAGGAAATGGGAAGAGAAGCGAGAAAGTGGATAAGAAACGACATTCCCGCTCTTCTGTTCGAGAAGTTTGGTGACAACGAGTTTGCGTTCTCGTACGGGAAGCCTTTCAACATACATTCAGAGGTCATGCCGAAAATGCCACTCTCGTACTACGAAAGCATAATGTCCTCCATAAAGAAGTACGAAATGCTTGTGGTTGCGGGTTACGAACCACTGCTCGCGGAAACTGTTTACGGAAAAATTGTCTGTCCGGGTGGCGCGGGAATACACAAGAAAAACATGAAGCCGAGTTTTGCCGTTATAGACACCGCAAGTCTTGACGTGTCCTTCCACGAGTTCGATTACGCGAGAAAAGAGGTCGAAGACAGGCTCAGAGAGCTGAAACCCCCGGAGCTCGACAAACTTCTGGATTTCCTCTACCACGGAGTTTAAGAGCAAATCTATTTTTATTTTTATGCTTTGCTACGGTTTACTACAGTTTTAAGGAGTCCACATCCTCGGGCCTGACCATTACCGCATTCTCAACGACGTAGCTGTACAGACTGTTTCCCCAGTCCCTGCAGGCGTCTGTGTAACACAGAACCTCCCTCCTGTAATCGAAGAAGCCGTTTTTCAGGTAGAAAAATAACATCACTATTTTATCGGTAATAATAAAACTTATTTTGTAATTTTTTCTGGCAACGTAAAATTTAACGTTTGGTTTGGACAGCCCCCACTTCAACTCCTTTCTGTAATTGGAGAGTATTTCCTTCATTACGTACCTGCTCACGACGAGCTCTATGGAATCCTTTTCGTCCACCACGCTCGAAAAGAGAGTTACGTGCTCCGGAAAAAAGATGCTGGTGTACCCTTTTATGTACCTCGCCTCAATGACTGCATCCACGAACTCTTCGTGCGGTCGAAAGGTATCCTCCTTTTTTTCAATGAGTTTTGCCTCACTGAGCTGGTGCATTCTTTCAATGAGGTATGGAGGAATGTCCTCCAGACTGTAATCGTTTATTATCGTGAATTTTTCGAGAAACCTGTTAAAATTCCTCACTACATCGTACGTCTTGAGAACTATCAGTCCTTTCTCGGTTATGCGGTACCTGTCGTCCACTTTTTCCAGCAACTCCAAGTTCATTGTCTTGTTAAGAATCTGGGTTACGTGGGGCATCGAGATGTTTAACCTCTCCATAAGCTCGGATTTTGTTCTGGGCTTTAACGAAAGCTCAAAAAGGACTTCCATTATCCTTGGGGACGAAAGAAGCCTGAGCAGTTCCATTGGATTTTCGTTGGTCTAAAAAAATATTAATCTTTTGTAATAATTTACAGTACTTTTTTACTCTACCAGTAATTTTAAATTTTATTTTTATCATTTGCATTGATAAATCTTACAGCACTTTCCATTAACATGATAATAGTGAGTAGTGGAGCGTAAACACTGTATCCCATACCAGTACTCTGTACCAGCACTATGTACCAATACTATACACTCGATCCAAAAAGCGGAGAGTTAAAAGCAATTTCAGCACGTTCCAGACGGATCGAGCTGGTCAATACCGAAAATCAGAGCACGACCTTCTTCAGCTCCTCCCACATCCTGTCAACTTTCTGCTTTACGTCCTCGCTCATTTCAACGACGTCCGGCCACTCTCTCGTGAACCCTTCTTCCTTCCACTTTCTGGTGGCATCTATCCCCAGCTTTCCTCCAATGTTCGGTCTGTACGTGGAGTGATCCAGACTGTCTATCGGGCAGTCCGGAATCACAACAACATCCCTCGCCGGATCGAAGCGACTCGTTACAGCCCATAAAACCTCTTTCAGGTTTTGAACGTTGACGTCATCATCGACAACGATTACTGTTTTGGTCAGCGAGAGCATGCCCGTGCTCCACAGAGCGAACATGACCTTTTTTGCGTGCCCGGGATACCTCTTCTTTATGGAAACCACCGCCAGGTTGTGAAAGGCTGCCTCCACGGGCAAATTCATGTCCACTATGTCGGGGTGAATCATTTTTATTATTGGAAGAAATATTCTTTCCGTAGCCTTTCCGAGCCACGCATCCTCCATGGGTGGTTTTCCAACGACGGTGGCGTGGTAAATCGGATCCTCCCTCCTCGTAACGCACTCGACGTGAAACACCGGATAGGGTTCTGGAGGCGTGTAGTAACCGGTGTGGTCTCCAAAAGGCCCTTCAATCCTGAGCTCGTCCGGCTTAACGTAGCCCTCCAGAACTATTTCCGCTGTGGCGGGCACCTTGAGGTCGACCGTCTCGCACTCGACGAGCTTTACTCTCTCCCTCCTTATGAAACCCGCAAACATGAACTCGCTCATGTTTTCCGGGAGCGGGGCTGTGGATGCGTAGAGAATTGCGGGGTCAACTCCTATGGCAACGGCAACCTCCAGCTTTCCATCTCCCTTCTCCGCAAGCTTTTTGAGGTGCAGGGCTCCGTGTTTGTGGATCTGCCAGTGCATTCCTGTAGTTCTGGAGTCGAAAACCTGCATTCTGTACATCCCCGCGTTTAACTCCCCGGTATCCGGGTCTTTCGTTACAACAACAGGCAGTGTTATGAATCTCCCCGCATCTTTCGGCCAGCACTTCAGAATCGGAAACTTATTAAGATTCGGTTCCTCCACAACTTCCTTGCACGGAGCTTTTTTTGACTTGACGGTCTTCGGTATAAACGCCGTTATGTCCTTTATCGCTCCCAGACCTTTTATTCCGTCGAGAATTGATGACGGGCGAAATCTGGTTAACTCCACAAGTCTTTCCCCTATTTCCTCCAGTCTGTCAACTTCGAGAGCCATTTTCATTCTCTTCTCGGTTCCAAAAGCGTTCATCAGGACGGGTATGTCGTAACCCTTTGGATTTTCGAAGAGGATCGCCTTTCCACCTGATTTTACTGCTCTCTCTGCAATTTCAGTCATTTCCAGAACGGGGCTTACCTCCTGCTTGATTCTGGCGAGCTCACCCTCGCTTTCAAGTCTCTCCATGAATTCTCTGAGGTCTTCATAGGGCATGTCCCTCCTTGCGTTGATTTTTTAATAAACTTTCCTGCCTGAAGGCTTCTGAGCTTCTGGGTTTTGAAAAGCTGAAATACCGGAACTTTCCGTTCTCTGCATGGATAAACTGTCGCTGAGAAGAACGGTGCACGAGATGATAAAAAACGGCACCTGGACTTTCAGAAACGGCACGTTCTACATCTGTCTGCCAGAAGGAGTTGCCGGTTTTGACGGAGAAAACTACATTTTTCCAGAATATGTAAAAGATAGAGATAAAAAAATGATCAGAAAGAGGATCGAATTCGTGCTCGGATCCGGTTTAAACCTCGACGAATTCTACTCGGAAATTTCGGATTCAAAGTTCTCGTTCCTGATAGACGAGCTGTACGGATTGAGGAGTCCGGCAGCTGTGACGCCCTATCAGGGTCTGGTGGAGACAGTTGCCCAGCAGCAGGTGAGTTTCGAATTTGCGATGAAGACGATAGAAGCTCTCGTAAAAATTGCAGGAAAAAAGGTGAGCAGAATCGCACTGTACAGGTTTCCGGATGTCGAGGATGTTCTGAAAGCTGGAGAGAGAATAAAAGAGGCGAAACTCGGATACAGAGCGAATTACATTATCGAGCTAAGCAGAGAGGTAAAGAGAGGAAACCTTGACTTCGGCAGAGTCGAGAAGATGGACGAGGACGAAGCTGTAAAGTACATGATGAATTTCAGGGGAATTGGAAGGTGGAGTGCGGAGCTTTTTCTCACGTACGCCTTCAGAAAGAACACGTATCCTGCAGGTGACCTCGGAATAAGAAGGGGAATTGCCACTATTTTTGGTAAGAGA
>JALVYA010000028.1 GCA_027038095.1 Archaeoglobaceae archaeon | reverse complement strand
GTTCAGAAAAATCGACGACGAAACTCCCGTGCTCTTTGGAGCGGGAAACGTTACGGAGCTGTGCGATGCCGATTCTACAGGCATGAACGCTCTTCTGGCTTTTCTCGCTGAGGAAATCGGAGCTAACGCTCTTTTCACGACTGAAGCGAGCTGCAAAACTTCAGGCAGCGTTCGGGAGCTCAGAGTTGCAAGCTACATGGCGAGGGCGGCGAGGCTGAGAAAGAGCCCGCCCAAAGATTTTGGATTCAACCTGCTGGTTTTAAAGGAGAAAACGAGGGTGGAAGAACAGTTTTTTTCAGAAGTAAAGGCTGCAAACGCTGATGAACTTGCACCAGACACTTTTATCAGAGACCCTCTGGGCGATTTCAGAATAGGTGTTTCGGGAAGTGACGTTGTAGCAGTTCACGAGTCCGGAGTTGCGCTGAAGGGGAATGCCGAAAGCGTATCAAAAGCGGCCATAGAGCTCGGTCTCGTTTCAAGGCTCGATCACGCAGCTTACCTTGGAAGGGAGCTCATGAAAGCAGAGATAGCCGCAAAGCTCGGAAAGAACTACGTGCAGGACGAAGAACTGAACTTCGGAATATTTGGAAGTTCAACTAAAAACGTTAAAAGCGTTTTGAGACGCTGAGGTTGAGGTGCTGAGCGTGAAGAAGGGAGTGAAGAAGGGTAAGGGTAAAAAGAGCACGGAAAAACCCGTGGCCTGCTGGGTTGAAAAGGAAAGGCTTGGAAACAGAATTGCCGACTGTCTCACGGTAATACTCAGAACTTCTGGCTGCAGCTGGAGAAGGTGTCTCATGTGCGGGTTCTCTTCAGAATTCGCGAAGGCTGACGAGAAAGACCTGAAGAAACAGCTCGACCACGCGATTTCTGGTAAAAAGGTGGAGGTTCTGAAAATTTTTACCTCCGGCAGTTTCTTTGACGACAGGGAAGTTCCGGAAGTCTTCAGGAAGTACACGTACGAGAGAGCTGAGGAGCTCGGAATTTCGAAGCTGATAGTCGAAAGCCGTCCGGAATACGTTTTTAACATTGACTGCCTTGGCAGAGACTTTGAAGTCGAGGTGGGTATAGGGCTTGAGACATCAAACGACCGCGTGAGGGAAATGTGCATAAACAAGGGGTTTACGTTTAACGACTACGTTAAAGCTGCCGAATTTTTAATGAAGAAGTCTGCAAGGGTCAGAACGTATCTCCTCCTGAAACCGCCGTTTCTGTCGGAAAAAGAGGCGGTGGAGGATTGTCTGAGTTCCATAAAAGCCTGCGAAAGGTACAGCAACACAATATCGATAAACCCGGTTTACGTGCCGGGGAATACTTACATCGAAAGGCTGTGGAAAGCGAAGATCTACAGACCGCCCTGGCTCTGGAGCGCCGTGGAGGTTCTGAAGAAAGGAAAAGAAATAACGGAAAAAACAATAATCTGCGACCCGGTTGGAGCCGGGAGTGAAAGAGCTTCTCACAACTGCGGAAGGTGCGACAGAAGTGTTGCGAAGGCGATAAAAGACTTCTCTCTTAGTCAGGATACCGAAATTTTCGAGGACATCTGGTGTGAGTGCGTGAGTTTGTGGGAGAAGTACAGGGAATACGAAAACGTCGCGAGGTTTAACGTTTTGAAAACTCTTCAGGTTTGACCTGTTTAACAGTGGATTTCTCCGGGTATGACGTAGTGTTTTCCTTTATATTCGAACACGTAAACGCTATCTCCAATTTTTACGTTTCCAGCTTTTTCAGCCAGAACAACCTCACCGCTGCTCTTGAGGACTTCAACTGCGTACCTGTCAGCGTTTACGACCACGCCCTCCTCGATCTCCTCTCTCCTCACGACAACTCTGCCTTCAGCGTTAGCGCTGCTGAGGTCGGGCAGGGAAATGCCTTTTCCAAGCCTCGGATTCGTGACGTAAACGAGCCCGTTTTCGCTTTTAACTACATCCCCCTTTCTGTACTCCGGAAGCCTGACAGAGTACGTGAACCTGAACAGATCTCTTCCATCCTTCCTGCCGGCTATTTTCCTGCTTTCGACTATGCTCCCACCAAACCTACCGGCTATCTTCCGGGATATCTTTCTGCCAACGTCTCTGCCGCCTATGTAGTAATCGATGCCCTCCTTCCTTTCAACGACCTTCGTAAGGAATGCTTTTAAGTTCTCCTTCTCTTTTTCGAGCACTTCAGACACTATTCTGCTGGCTTCGTTCACCTCCTCCTCGCTGAGTTTTCTGTTCTCAGCCCTGAGCTGAACTATGGATTCGTAGTACCCTCCAGCCTCTCTGCTGCACCTCTCGCAAAGCGTCTTTTTTACGTTAATCCTGAACTCGTGAGTTTGCTCCACCTCTTCTCCCCGAAAGCTCCCCTTCAGCCTTACGAATCCCTTCTCCCCTTCTATGGACAGTTCAGCTTCTTCAACCTCAAAATCTGTGTGCACGGCCAGAGCTTTCTCTAAAGCTGCCTCAACAGCTGAATATATGTCTACGTTTCTCCACCTTCCCCCAACTCTGTAAAACCCGCACCTGGGACAGGTTTCAACTTCAACCCTGTCCACTTCCACTATTTTATTTCTCATCATGTAGCACCGGGCGCACACGCTCGTCTCGCTCTCTTTTCCACATATCACGCACTTCACGTTAAAAAACCACACATATTGGATTTTAGCTTTTTTGCCGGTCTGGGAGTTCTGGAGAATACAGCTTTCGCAAACGGTTTCGCAGATTTACGGGCAAGTTTATAAGTATGTCGTCGAATCCAGCAACATGTTCCGCAGGTTCATAAGAGATGTGATTAAAGCCCTTGGCGATTACGGAGATGAGAAGTTCCTGAGGGAGAGCGAGTATGCTGACATCTGCTCAACAGTAGCATTCAAGCTCGCAAAGGAAAAAAACATGAAACCGGCCGAAGTGGCTGATGAAATCGTTGCGTCCATGGAATTCGATTCGGACTACATCGGAAAAGTTGAGAGCGTAAACGGTTACATAAACTTTACAGCAAGCGGAGAGTTTCTCAGGGAAACCGTAAACAGAATACTGGATGAAGACGAAAACTACGGATCTTTCTCTCTTGGAGAAAAGAGCGTGCTTGTTGAGCACACATCTGCAAATCCGGACGGCCCACTGCACATCGGACACATAAGAAACTCGATAATTGGGGATACAGTGGCGAGGATGTTCAGAAAAGCGATGGTGGATGTGGTGACGCACTACTACGTAAACGACATGGGCAGGCAGATTGCGATAGCGTGTCTGGGATACAAAAAGTACGGGATTGACAGGTCAAAAAAACCCGATCAGGCTGTTGTTGAAGCGTACATAAAGATGAACAGGGAAATCGAGGAAAAACCCGACCTCGAAGAGGAAGTCGAAAAGCTGATGATTGCCTACGAAAGAGGAGATGAGGAAGCTGTAAACCTGTTCAGAGAAGTCGTAAGTCTGGCTTTACAGGGAATCACCGAAACGCTGAACAAAATAAACGTCTGTCACGACGAATACGTCTGGGAATCTACGTTCGTGAGAAACGGCTACGTCGACAGAGTGATCAGAATGCTCGAGGAGAGAAACATGCTGAAAGAGGAAGATGGAGCTCTCGTAATTGACATGAAAAAGCTCGGATACGAAAAAGACGTCGTCGTTAAGAGAAAGAACGGAACGACCCTTTACGTAACGAGAGACCTGGCATATCACCTCTGGAAGAACGAGAACTACGAAAGGTTTGTGAACGTTCTGGGGAGCGACCACAAGCTCATAGGCAGGCAGCTGCAGGACGTGATGAAGGCTCTGGGGTTGAAAGCACCAGAAATAGTGTTTTTCGAATTCGTATCCCTGCCCGAAGGGTCGATGAGCACGAGAAAGGGTAAATTTATCCCGGCAGACGAGCTTATAGACAGGGTTTATGCGGAAGCGAAGAAGATAGTGGAAAAGAGAGCTGATTTGAGCGAGGACGAAAAGGAAAAAATAGCGAGAGCTGTGGCTACCGGAGCGCTGAGGTACGATTTCGTCAGAATCGCTCCAGAAAAGCCGATGACTTTCGACTGGAGTAAAGCTCTCGACTTCGAAAGGCAGAGTGCCGCGTACATTCAGTACTCCCACGCGAGGGCGTGCAG
>JALVYA010000027.1 GCA_027038095.1 Archaeoglobaceae archaeon | reverse complement strand
CAGATATCTCAAAAACGTACATGTTTGCGTTATCGTCAAAAACAGTTTCGAGGCAGAAGGGGCCCACCATTCCCGGATACGCTATTCTCTTCGAAACTTCAACGACGCTTTCCGCAGCTTTCAGAACCTTTACGAGCAGGCTCTCCCTGAGCACTACGGGGAAGTTTCCGACAACGGTGTAAGTTGGGTTGATTTTAGCTTTCAGCTGATCCTCAGCCGGAATTCTTCCAATCCCGTCAACGCTCGACTCGTACCTCCTGTCAGCGGCTATCAGCTCCACTCTGTTGAAAACCGGAGAGTAGAAAAACGTGAAGTAAACATTAGCCCCGACTATGTACTCCTGAATGTGTGCGTTTTTCACGTCTTCTTCGCTTATCAGACCCGCTTTTATCATTCTTTCTGCTTTTTCGTAAAAGTCTTCGGGAGATGAAGCCAGGAAGTATCCGGCACCTCCCCTCGCCCCCGGGTACTTTACTATGACCAGCCTGTCTATGTCTTCTGCTCTCCCGTAAGTTTTCGGAAGGTTGAGGTTTGCTTCTCGCAGCCACTCCATTTGCTTCTCCCTTATCGTCTCCCAGAGCATCAGCTTTCTGTTCCCGAAAACGGGGACGTAGAGGTCGTTGAGGTTTCCTATGTAAGCGTTAAAAGTTCCGTGAGGAATTATAATCGTATTTTTTTCCACCAGCTCGTCCTGAAGGCTTTTTTTGAGCAGGTCTCTGTAATCTCCTATCTCGATTATCTCGTCAGCTACGCCGAACGATTCGTAGATTATTCTCTCTCTTTCCCTGCAAACGCAAACAGTTCTGAAACCCTCATCTTTTGCACCTCTGAGAATGTTTAGAGCTGAGTGACTTCCGAGAGTCGCTATCGTAATTTCCTTTCCGTAATTTCTCAGCACCTCTAACGGTTTCGTTCTGTCTATTTCGGGAAGCATATCCTACTTTTGTCTGTTTGATTTATTCTTTTCTCCCGTTTCGGTGCTTTTCTTAATTACTACTCTTTCTTAATTACAATCTGCGCGTTCGCAGATAATGTACCTGTTAGCGAAACCGTCAAACCTGAAAAGGTAAACGTGTTTTTCTCCGCTGAGGCCTTCTTCAAGATCTTTTCTCAGATCCCAGTATTTTCCGGGGTCAACGCTGAATCTGAGGGTTACCTTTTTTGCGTTAACGTTTTTTAGCAGTTTTTTACACTCCGTCAGACTGCTGGCCGTGCAAACAACCCGGTAATACCTCAAAAAGGCCGAGCTTTTCACTTCCCTTAACCCCAGCATCGTTCTTCTCTTATCCCTGAACAGCACGCACGCTTCGATTCCAAGCTTTCCCAGCAGGTTTTCCAGCAACCCTGCATGAACCACAGTCCTGTCCACTTCAGCTATCAGCTCTGTGAGCTCAGCTCTGCCGGGTTTAACGGCTTCGTCTTCTGAAGTCACCCTCTCCCCGGATGGAAGAGAAACGGCCGAAACGTCGCAGCTGCTCAGCTCCTCCGAGTAAAAAGCGAGTCTGTTCAGCTTAAATTCGAAGGACACGTATTCTTTCTCGCCTTTAAGCCCTTTACCCCCTTTAAGCTTGACACTCTGAAACTGAGAATCGACCCTTTCCGGAGGCATCTGGGGAGGTAGCTCAAAGACAAGCATCCTGTCAGAAAACACCTCCGCCAGCTTGAGTGGGTTTGGCTGGAGACTTTTAACCGTTCTGACCTCTTCTCTCTCTGGTCTTGCCGGATCGGAAAAAATGACCTCTTCGTCTGGCCTGTACTCGTAAGCGTTTCCGTGGTAAACTTCCGCTTCAGCTCCGAGAGCTTTCACGTTCAGAGCCGCCAGGTATGCCCTTTTTTTGTCGAGTTCTACGCCTGTAACTTTTTCAGCGTTAATTCCGAAAAAGGCGAGCTGCATACCGCTTCCACAGCTTACGTCGGCTATGGAGTAATCCCTTAACCTCTCCGCCCGGTATCTCGCCACCACTGCTGGAGTTGAGTACCTGTACCCGCTCTCGTCGAAGAAGAGTTTACCTGATAGCTCTCCGAACTTCTCTTTCGCCCTTATTCTCAGCCTCGCCGCGACGTAAGCGTCTTCCGGCGTGAAAGGAATCCTCAAATTCACCAGATGTTTTTTTACGGCATGGATTACCTTTTTCTTCTGGTAACCTTTCTTTATCAGCTCTACAGCTTTTTTAACCGCTCTGTCAGCGGCCTTAAAATCTTTTTCAGATACAATTATTTTTTTCATAAATGGATAAAGTTACTTCTTTTTCTTTTTTATTACAACGACGTCTCCGAGCGTCGGCGTTATTTTGCTTCTCGCAGTTTCAACCTTTACTTCCGGAACTTTCTCCCTCAGCTTTACTCCGAAGAGTCTTTCGAGCTTTTCTATTACTTCGGGTTCGGGAGTTATTTCTCCGTTTTCGATTTTTCTTATTAAAGATTCTTTCTCCTGTATCTTCTTGGCGAGTTCTGCCTGACTCCACCCTCTCTTTTCCCTTTCTCTCCTGACGATTGCGTTGAAGTTTTCGACAAGCTCATCCACGAACTCTATCGGCTCGGACTTCGGCTTCGCCTTCTTTTTCTTCAGCTGAAGTTTTTTCACTTCCTTGAACGGCCTCTCCGTGCCGTAATCCTTGCACCTTGCACACACGGTCATCTCACTTCCTTCCACTAAAATAGTGTAGCTCCTGCCCTTAATCTCCCTACCGCATATCTCGCATTCCATGATAACCCTCTCCAGATTACAGCTGTGCATCCATACTTTTCAAGCTTTCCGTTTCAGTTGAGAGTTTAGAGTTTGTGCCGGAAAATGAGTAAGGTATTTACTGCCGGAAATGGTTGAAAAAATTAATAAAAGGGAAAGCTTAAGAATGATAGAGTGTGAAGGTTAAGAGAATTAAAAACGATTTGGTGGAGGCTATGGATGTGGAAAGTGATGATGATGTGGTAAAGGAATATTCAAAAGACGTTAACGTTTCGGAATACCTGCTTGACAGGCTCAAACAGCTTGAAGAAGAATACCTCAGGCTTAAAGAACTTTACAGAAAGCTTGAAGATGAAAAGAGGTTTGTTGAATCAGAAAGAATAAGGTATGAAAGAGAAGTTAGAAGGCTCAGAAGTGAAATAGAAAGGCTGAGAACACCCCCCCTCCTCGTTGGCGTAATATCAGACGTCCTTTCAGACGGCAGAATAGTTGTAAAGTCAACCACAGGCCCAAAATTCGTGGTTCACGCTTCCCAGCACATAAGCAATGATGACCTCAAACCGGGCGTTAGAGTTGCGATGAACCAGCAGACACTCGCAGTCGTGAGCGTACTACCGCCGCCAAAAGACCCCGCAGTCTACGGATTCGAGGTTGAGGAGAGACCAAAGGTTACTTACGAAGACATAGGAGGTCTGGAAAAGCAGATAGAGGAGGTCAGGGAAGCAATAGAACTTCCACTGCTAAAACCAAAGCTTTTCGAAGAGGTGGGAATAGACCCGCCAAAGGGCGTCCTGCTCTACGGTCCTCCGGGAACGGGCAAAACTCTGCTTGCCAAAGCAGTTGCGAATCAGACGAACGCCACGTTCATCAGGGTCGTTGGCAGCGAATTCGTTCAGAAGTACATAGGTGAGGGTGCAAGACTCGTCAGAGAGGTATTCCAGCTTGCAAAGGAGAGAGCGCCATCCATAATTTTCATCGACGAAATAGATGCAATAGCTGCCAGAAGAACGAACAGCGACACGAGTGGCGATAGGGAGGTGCAGAGAACTCTAATGCAGCTCTTAGCCGAAATGGACGGTTTCGATCCGAGAGGCGACATAAAGATAATTGGAGCTACGAACAGAATTGACATACTCGACCCGGCAATACTGAGACCGGGAAGGTTTGACAGAATAATAGAGACGCCGCTTCCAGACCACGCAGGCAGGTTATCCATATTCAAAATCCACACGAGGGGTATGAAGCTCGACAGCGACGTTGATCTGCAGGAACTTGCGAGCATGACTGAGGGCGCAAGCGGCGCGGACATAAAGGCGATAGTTACAGAAGCGGGCATGATAGCAATAAGAGATGACAGAACAAGGGTGTGCATGAAAGACTTCACGAGGGCAGTTGAGAAAGTTATGAAGAAGCAGTCGAAGCCCATTGAGCTCAAAGGGGTTATGTTTGTTTAATGTTTTTAATTTCATAAAATTTTTTATAAAAAAAATTAATATTACATATTCTTCACGAACTCGAATGCGGAGTTTGCGGCAACAGCACCGTCTCCGCAGGCGGTAACGACCTGCTTTAATGGGTTGTCGCAGCAATCTCCCGCAGCAAAAACTCCCGGAACGTTCGTTCTCTGCTTCTTGTCCACCTTTATGTAACCCATGTGGTCTCTCTCCACTCCCAGCCCTGCTGCGAGCTCTGTCTGCGGTCTCATTCCAACGGCTATGAAAACGCCGTCAGCTTCAACGACGAAGTCCTCATTCTTCACCCTGTCGTGAAGGGCAACTCTCTCAACTCTGTTCGTTCCTTCTATCCTGACAACCGTGCAGTTCCATATAACCGGAATTTTCCTCCTGAACAGTTCTTCCTGCAGCGCCTTATCCGCTCTGAGCTCATCTCTCCTGTGCACTAGGGTGACGTCGCACCCTATTTCCTTGAGGTATATCGCATCAGTCACGGCAGTGTTTCCCCCTCCAATAACCAGAACCTTTTTTCCCCTGAAGAAGTTACCGTCGCAGGTCGCACAGTAGCTAACTCCCCTGCCGAGAAACTCCTTTTCACCCTCAACTCCAAGCTCTCTGTGCCTGCCACCGGTGGCAAAAATCACTGATTTGGCCCTGTATTCCGAGTAGTCAGTTTTCAGCACGAAGACGTTTCCTTCCTTCTTAACGTCCACGACACTCTCAAAAACGTGTTCTGCGTACCTGAGAGCCTGTTCCTTCATTTTTTCAAGCAATTCGTAGCCACTCCCCTCAAATCCCGGGTAGTTTTCAATGAAGTGCACCGTTGACAGCTGAGAAGGAACGCTCTCGAAAATTACCGTTTTCATGCCGTACCTTCCGGCGTAGAGAGCTGCGGTGAGTCCTGCTGGACCGCAACCGATTACCGCAACATCGTACTCCATGTTTCAGCTATGCGGTAAGGATATAGATTAGTTTCTGTTTCCCTTTTCTGTCTGATTTTCTGTCTGACTTTCTGAAAAACCTCAGCGAGTTCGTAAATCGGCAAAAACACTTATATATCTGCCATCCCTTCCGTTAAAGGATGAAAAAGCTCAGCATCCTCGTGGGTGTTGTTGTAATAGTTTTTGGCATTGCCCTCGCAATGTCGTTTAAGAGTGAGCTCTGCCCCTACGTTACCGTAAGCTACGTGGTTTCGAAAGGAGAGGTGAGAAACGTTCAGGTTAACGGCACGATAGTTCCCAACTCCACAAAAATTCTGCCGAACAATACGCTGATGTTCAACCTTTCAGACGGGAGAACGGAGATGAGAGTAATCTACCACGGCATACTCTCCCACTACCAGGAAGGAATACCTGCAGTCGTCGTTGGCAGCTACTACAACGGAATTTTCCACGCAAGAGAAGTTTTGCTCAAGTGCCCAAGCAAGTACAAGGTTGCGGAGGAGAACTATTCGACCAGCAAGGTTTTGAGTAAGGGGTAGCTTTTGAGAGGTTTGAGAGGGTAGGATCATGGACATAGGCTACGCGTTCCTCGTGTGTTCGATGCTCGGGATACTTGCTTCCATAGCCTCCTCCATAGCGTATCTCAGGGGAAACGACACCCGGAAAATCGTGAAAAGGGCAAACTTCGCAATTTTAACGTTTACGCTCCTGTCTTTTTTCACTCTGCTCTACTACTTCCTCGTAAGGGATTTCAGCGTAAGGTACGTTTTCCTGTACTCCGATACACACCTTCCACTGGTTTACACGATAAGCGCAGTCTGGGCTGGAAGGGAGGGCTCTCTCCTTCTCTGGCTGCTGTACCTCTCGATTTTTATCGTTCTGTCCACGAGGAGGCTGGATAAAGTCACCGCGTTTGCCAACGCCATAATGTGCATCGTGGCGGCTTTTTTCAACTTCCTGCTTTTAACTTCATCCAATCCCTTCGTCAGGCTGAGCTTTCACCCTCCAGAGGGTTACGGATTAAATCCCCTTCTCAGAACGCCTGAAATGGCAATTCATCCGCCGGCAATCTTTCTCGGCTACGCTGGAATGACCGTTCCGTTCGCATTTGCCATAGCAGCCACTTACTACAGGGAAGAGTGGGTGAAGAGAGCCAGAAACTACTTACTCGTAGCGTGGGCTTTTCTCGGATTTGGAATTCTGCTGGGTGCCTGGTGGGCATACAAAACGCTTGGCTGGGGTGGTTACTGGGGCTGGGATCCCGTGGAGAACTCGTCACTGCTTCCGTGGCTTACAGCCTCTGCACTGCTTCACGGAGTGATTGTAGAAGAGAGAAAGAGAGGAATGAAGCTTTTGAACTACGCACTCGCAGTCGTCACGTTTGACCTCGTAATTCTTGCCACCTTCATCACGAGAAGCGGTATAATAAGTTCGGTGCACGCTTTTGCGAGAAATAAAGAGGCTTACGCGTACATGGTTTTAATTGCTCTATCACTTTTGCTGGGATTTGTCGTTTACATAAAGAGAAAAGACTTCTTCAAGTGCTATCACTCTTACAGGCTCAGGGAGAGACTCATTCAGGGAAGCGTACTCATCTTTGCCCTTTCGACCGTAACCGTTCTCGTCGGAACGCTGACGCCCCTGCTCATGCACGCATCTGTGACCAGAAGTTTCTACAGACACATTGAGATACCGCTTGGAACCGCACTCGTCGTTTTGCTGGGTGTATGCGTCGTTGCTTACAGGGAGAGTATACTGAGGAAAAGCGTTCTGTACTCTTTAGCAGCCGGTACTCTCGCCGGAATCGTATGCTTCGCTCTGACGAAACTCAGCTTGGCTTCTCTGGGCGTCGGAATATTCGTTTTCTCACTCGCTGGAGTGATACAGGGGTATTCTTCGAGAAAAATTGACCTGAGAAGGGCTGGAGCCATAGCTGCGCACCTCGGTTTAATTCTGCTCTTCATCGGAGTTATGGGATCGTGGATGTACGAATCGAGCTACACGAACATAAACATGGGTGTCGGGCAGAGCGTGCACGCTGGAGATTACACCTTAAAGCTCAACGGGTTTAGAGAAGTGAACGGAAACGCAAAGTTTGACGTGGTTGCCTACGTGAGCGTTTACAGGGACGGAAAGCTTGTCGGAGTATTGCATCCGAAGCTCATAATCTACAACCTGATGAGAAGCGATAGAATAGTTGCCTCTGTCGATATAATCTCCCTTCCGCTGGAGGATATCTACATAGCAATGGGTGGTGTTACTCCGCAGGGAGTGGCATCTTTTGAATTTTACGTAGTTCCCCTCGTATCCTTTGTCTGGATAGGCTCAATACTCATCATAGCTGGAGGAATACTCGCAGCTCTGCAGAGGCGTGAAGAGAAGACTCGCAAAGGTGTAGTCGATGCTGAAGGAGAGGGTTGACCTCTTCGAATTCAAAAAGGAGGAGAAGAAATTTCTCGAAAACGTGTGCGAAAAAGTGGAGGAAGTGGTTTCTCACACTTCTGTTTACGCCGGTTCAAGCGATGACGTTGAGCACGGCATACTGATAGGAAACGATGTAGTGTTCATAGACACCCACACTCCTGAAGTAAATCTGGCAGGCATAAAAGCCAAGCTCGACTCCATTTCTGATAGCTTGAGCGTGGAGAAGATTGACAGGGGTTTTCCGGCCTGGAGGTTCGAAGCTTTAATTCTTGGAGAGAGAGTTAAACTCGAATACTGGTGTGCTGACGCAACAGAGGTTTTACCCGACAGAATGGGTGTTTACTTCGTAAAGGTGCCTCTACCTAAAGAGCCAAATGCCGGATGCCTTTGCAGCGAGGAAAACCTGTCGGTAGCTCTGTCAAAAGTCGTAACCGGAGGATACTACCTTGAAAGAGAGTGTCCCATCGAGCCTGAGAAGTACGGCTTTGAACACGTTCTCTCCGGTGAGATGTGTGGCCTGTCCATACACACTGCTAAAGGAAATTTATACAAGAAAATCACTTCTTTTTAAATATTTTCTTTATTTCCTCGTCCCAGTTCTTTCTCAGGTATTCCCTGCCGAGGGACTTTCTGTAGTTCGCCCTTATCTGGGACTTTGCGAGCAGTTCCAGCAGTTCATCGTCTGCCGGTTCCGTGCTTTCATCAGCCATGTAAGTACTTCGGCGTTAGACGTTATCTGCTTTTCGTTCAATCATTCACTGCACAGTTAACTTTTAGTTTCTGACCTCCCAACGTTTTTATACCACACTCGCAACAAGCCGAAAAGGAGGGATGATCGTGACTGAAGTAAAGCAGGGTGATTTCATCAAAATTAGCTACACGGCAAAGCTTGAGGATGGAACTATCATCGACACGACGGACGAAAAAATAGCGAAAGAGTACGGTCTCTACAACGAAAATGCGAGGTACGGAGACATAGTAATAGTCGTTGGAGAGGGCAACGTCGTCAGGGGACTCGATGAAGAACTCGTGGGAAAGGAAGTGGGATTCAAAGGCAAAATAGTCGTTCCACCGGAAAAAGCCTTCGGCAGGTACGACCCGAAGAAGAGGGAGATAGTGAGTATCAGAAAGTTCCCGGAAAGACCGAGACCGGGGCAGAAGGTGAGGCTCGGAAACAGAGTTGGAATTGTGGAGAGAGTTATAGGCAGAAGGGCAATAGTGGACTTCAACCACCCTCTCGCCGGAAAAACCCTGATTTTTGAAGTTGAAATAAAGGAGAAAGTTGAAGACCTCGCCGAAAAAATCAAGGCTTTGTTTGTTATGTATACGGGACTGGACGTCGAAGTTGAGGTGGAGGATAAAACTGTCAGGGTAATACCGCCGAGAGGTGCATCTCTGAATCAGGTTTTCATAATCGGCAAGTACGATGCTATTTCCAGAGCCTTCAAGTACACAGATGTGGAGAAAATAGAAATCGTCGAGAGGTTTTCGAGAGAGGAAGAGAAGAAGTTCATCGAAGCTGCAAAAGAAGAAGCTGCAGAGAAAGAAGATGAAGAAGGTGAAGGTTTACAGGAGGTTAAATCAGAAGAATCATCAGAAAAATCAGAAGAAGCTAGAAAAGCTGAAGAAAAAAGTGAAGACTGAGATCGTTTATTTTTAATTTAAATTACCTTCCCGCTTTTTTCAGTATGCTCTCAGCCGCAATAAGTCCTGTAACGGCAGCACCAACTATTCCTCTGCTTATGCCGGCTCCATCTCCTATGGCGTATATGTTCTTTATGCTCGTTTCCATCTCTCCCGTAACCTCGAGCTTTAACGAATAGAACTTTATCTCTGGAGCATACAGAAGTGTAGAGTCGCCCGCAACTCCGGGAATTACCCTGTCGAGCTGTTCGAGTGCATCGAGTATGTCGTCTATTACCCTTCCGGGGTACGCAAGACTTATATCTCCGGGAATTGCCGTTTTCAGCGTTGGCTGAACGAGCCTGTTGTTTTTAATTCTGTTTTCAGTGCTCCTCCTTCCGAGTCTCAAATCCTTTAGTCTCTGAACTATCGGATTTCCTCCTCCGAGTTTTGTCGTAATCTTTGCCAGGTCTCTGCCCCATTCGTTTGGATATTCGAAGGGTTCGGTAAACCTGTAGTGACCGAGAAGAGCGAAGTTCGTGTTGCTCGTTTTTTCCTTTGCTTTACTGTGTCCGTTTACGAGGCAGAAGTCTCCGTACTCCTCTCTTATAACCCATCCTCTCGGGCACGTGCAGAAAGTTCTTACGTAATCGTCGTGCTTCTTCGTGTTTATTCTGAGCTTTGGATCGTATATTATAGAGGTTATCTCCTCCATAATTGAAGCGGCAACTTCAACTCTCACGCCGACGTCTATTGCCTTTGGCTTGTTGCTCGTGGCAAACTTGTACTTTTCCACCCACTTTTCGAGCCATACAGATCCTCCACGTCCAACAGCGATAATCAGGTAGTCGTAGCAGTACTTTTCTCCCTTATCCGTGAGAATGCATTTTTCGTCCGGATTGATGTCAACAACGGTAACTCCCGTGTGTATTTCCACTCCGTTCGACTTCAGGTAGTCCTCTATGCTCTTTATGACCCTTGGCAGTTCATCGCTGCCGACGTGCCTTTGCTTGAGGGGTACGAACTCTATTCCGGCGGCGTTTGCTCTTTTTATCAGCTCTTCGAGCCTTTCGTTGTTCATTCCGTAGACTTCATCCGGAGCGCCGTGCTTCAGAAATATGTAGTCGACTTCGTCCATTTTTTCGAGCAGGTATTCCTCGTCAATCAGTCCAAGAAAGTCCCCACCGACCGTGTAGCTCGAAGGATACTCCGGTTTTACGAAGTTCAGCTTTCCGTCGGAAAGTCCTCCAGCCCCTCCAACTCCAGAGGTTATATTGCAGGGTTTGCACTTCAGGCAGTAGCTTTCGGCCAGATCGCTCGGACACTTTCTCTTCTCTATTTCTCTGCCCATCTCGAAAATCGCTACCTTCATTTTTCCAGCGAGTCTGTAAGCTGCGAACAGACCGCCGGGCCCGGCACCAATTATTATTACGTCATATTTCATACATTTGTCGCCTGCTTTTGCCAAGCATATTTATTCTTTTTGATTCCCGATCAGTTAGCATCGGCGACCGGCAACAGGCTAACACTAATTAACCCCAGAGAATTTTTTGCACCGATGAGTTCACAGGAAAAAAATGGAAGAAATGAAAGAAATGGGGGAAAAGAGGAGCTAAAAGGAAGTGACGAGCGAATAATCCGGATAGATCCTCTGAGGCTTGAGAGGGCAGGAAAACCCGAAGCAATTCTGGCTGACGGGAAAAGCTGTGAGGACGTGGTCGAAGCAGTAAGGGCATCTCTCGCTTCAACGGGCAGAGCACTCGTCACGAGGGTTAGCAGGGAGCAAATCGAGGCAATTAAAAGCCGCTTTGACATCGTGGTTGAAAACGAAAGAGGCAGGATATGCGCTGTTTTCACCGAAGAGGTGTTTGAAAAGTGGAAGAAGATCAGGGAAGGTGAAGTTGTGATACTTTCAGCGGGAACTTCTGACGTTCCGGTTGCAGAGGAGGCTGCGTTTACAGCAGACTTTCTCGGCATGAGGGTTAAGAAGTTTTACGACGTTGGAGTTGCAGGACTTCACAGAATTGAAGAACCCGTGCGGTACATAAGAAATTCAGAAGCTGTTGCTGTAATCGTGGTTGCCGGAATGGAAGGGGCATTACCTTCAGTTATCGCCGGACTCGTTGACAGGCCAGTAATAGCGGTTCCCACATCTGTTGGCTACGGTGTAGCATTTAACGGACTGACTGCGCTGTTTTCCATGCTCCTGAGCTGTCCCTCAGGCGTTGCCGTGGTGAACATAGACAACGGTTTTGGAGCTGCCGTATTTGCATACACGATATGGAGGAGCTGTAAAGCTCAATCGCACTGATTTTTTAAAAATATCTTTATACTACACGTCACCCCTCAAAACGGAGAGGGCGAGCTCTCTGTTTGCCCTGAAGTCAATGGAGTAGTTGTCCCAGAAAACACAGGTACCGAAAACAACCAGATTTCCACTCTTAGCTGCAAAAACGTCTTTTCCAGTCACCACCGGCACTCCTCCTCTTACAGGTGAGGAGCAGGGCATCAGAACTTCCTTCCCCCTCCACTCCGCTACCGGAAACATCGGATCCCCAGCGTTTCTTTCGTTGTCCACTACCACATCATCTTCGACCCTTATCCCGACTTTCTCTGAAACTCTGTTGACGTTTTCCGCAACGCCATCGACGTTGGAGTAATAGGCTAAGAGAACGACAGTTTTACTTCTGTCCTTTTCGAGAACTCTCAAAATTCTGTCAACCTCTCTTTTCGTGAACTTTACTTCGGGGTAGTTAAAAACGATGACATTGTACTCCCACAGCTTTTCGAAGTCTTTAACTTCGTCCACCAGTATTCTTTCCCCCTCGGCATACCTTCTTAACTTGGAGAAGTAGTAGTAATCGCTTATCAGGAATTCTCCGTGAGAACTGTCCCACGCCACCCTGACGTTTTCAGCGCTCCTGACATTCATGCGAGCAATAAAATAATAACACAAAAATAATTCTTTCGCCAGCCGCGTTTTCGGGGGTTTAAAAGTACTGTTCAGAGCGTCCCTGAAAACACAAAGTTTAAACGCAAAATCCGTGAAGTGGAAAACATGGAGTGCTTTGACACTCACATGCATTCTGAGGGTAAGGGCATTACCGAGCTGAAGGCGATGGCTGAGGCTGGAATAAAACTCGCCGTCAGCTGTGCGTACTATCCCGTAACCCCCTCGCACAGTTCAACGCTTGTGGACATGTTCAGAAAGCTCACGACTTTTGAAGTTGAAAGGGGGAGTAAGGCTGGCTTGAGGCTGATTCCCGCAGTTGGCGTTCACCCGAGGTGCATATGCGGGGACTGGCAAAATGCCCTGAGCTGGATAGAGGAGAACGGAAAGGTCGTGGGGGAAATAGGCCTCGAAACAGCGAGTGAAGTGGAGGTAGAAGTTCTCTCAGCCCAGCTCGAGCTTGCAAAAAAGCTCGATTTGCCGTGTATCGTTCACACGCCGAAGAAAAACAAGCTGGAAGTAACGGAGAAAGTTCTTGAGGTTGTTGAGAGGTCGGGCATTGGAGAGGAGCTTGTGGTGATAGACCACGCGACTTCCGGGACAGTTGAGAAAATAATAAAAAGAGGTTTCTGGGCAGGCCTGACGGTTCAGCCGGGAAAGCTGAGCGTTGAAGAGGCAGTTTCAATTCTGGAAAATTACGGTTTTGAGAGCTTCGTGCTGAACAGTGATACTGGCTTCAGCGACTTTGAAATGCTAACAGTTGCCGAGACTGTAAAAGCCCTTGAAAAGAAGTTCGACAGCGGGGACGTGAAAAAAGTCGCCGTAGAGAACGGGAAAAAGCTGTTTAAGCTCCGGTGATTCAATGGAAAGGCCAGACCTCGACGAGTACTTCATGGAGATAGCGAGAGTCGTTGCTTCGAGGTCAACCTGCCTCAGGCAGAAGGTCGGAGCGGTAATAGTTAAGGACAAAAGAATACTGACCACAGGCTACAACGGTGCCCCCTCTGGTTTGCCCCACTGCGACGAAGTTGGTTGTTTGAGAGACCAGCTGAACGTCCCCTCTGGAGAGAGGCACGAACTCTGCAGAGCTGTTCACGCGGAACAAAACGCAATAATACAGGCAGCCGTCCACGGCGTAAGCATAGAAGGCGGGACTCTGTACACGACTCACCAGCCCTGCATAATGTGTGCCAAGATGATAATAAACGCAGGCATAAAAAGGGTCGTTTACGGGAAGAAGTACGCAGACGAAAGGGGTCTGGAATTTTTAAGGGAGGCGGGAATAGAGGTCGTTTACCTTCCGTACAGAGAAGAAAACGCAGAAAAAATTGAAAAGGCGAGTGAGTAGTTTACCTGACGTCTGTTGTCTGGAGTTAAAAGACTGATATTAGCTAATATTAATAAAATTTTATTCCTTTACGTCATTTCTTTTTAGAAACTCCTTGTCTGAATACCTTCGGAAAGAATCTGCCCCTCGTTTCCATAAAACGTCTGTATTCCTCACCCCAGTATCGGAGAAGCTCTTCTTCTTCGATCTCTGCAAGTTTCCTCCATAGAGGAATAAGGAGGATATTCAGAAGAACTCCGGGTATACTCACGAAGTAAAGAGCTATACCAAAGCCCATTACTATAAAAGCGGAGTAAAAAGGATGTCTCACGTACTGGTACGGGCCATCTACTAGCAGACGGTCAAAATCCTCCGGCCTATCGTGTTTTCGTGGAAAAAGACTGTGGATGTAGAGGGCAAAGGGAACGGTAATTGCTATTACAACAAGACCTGTTATGTGAATAATCGCTGCTATTTCTCCCCTCAGGACTGGGTAGTGAAAAATCAGGGAGAAAGGTACCAGACAGAAGAAAAAGACTGTAAAAATTATTCTTCTGAGCTTTAGGGATTTAACTTCTTTCCCGGATTCGAAACTCATTCTAAATCCCCCGATAAGTTATAGAAATAACATTATCAAATACCTCCAGTTCTCGGATTTATATTCGGATTAGCTCTCTGACTGTGTTTATCTGACTGTATTTATTACAGTCATGAATTTATTTTACCAAGATCAGTAACTTTCTCACTCTCTGTTAACCAAATTAAATATTATCACCCACATATCCCAGTTGAAGGTGTTTGACATGCTGGAGATAGAATTCCACGATAGGAATAAAGAAATTCGTGAGATTATGCGAATTCTGAATTCGAGACCCGATTTGATCACGTTTGTTTACGGTCTCATCAACTCTGGAAAGTCGAGTTTAATGGATGAAGCTGTAAATAGGTTATCGAACAATTACGTGGTTTCCTTTATAGACCTAAAGTTCTCAACTGTTATTTTTCTCCACAAATATTTACATAGAATTTCACCACGTTCTAATTTATCAAATAACTCAATTGATTTGAAAAAATTAACATCTTTGTGATAAATGGCTCGGATAACCTCTCTCTTTTCATTATTACATCACCTCATTTTTATGTAAATTTCGCCTAACGTCTGGTGGATATCTGAAGTTTGCGGAGCGAAGCGGAGCAAATTTGGGCGAAGCCCAAAGACCAAACTGGATATCTGCTTATTGTCCGAGTGTGACAGTCCCGAGATGGGCGTAAGCGAACGGAGAGCTGCGGGTGACAGAATATAACTACAATTGAATAAATTTTCCAAAATATATTTATAGTTGAGTTACATACCTATCTTTATTCTGTTCTTCATACTATATTTTTCATGGAGAAACATCAAAATTCCTCTTTCTCTATTTAACTTTATCTCAGGCTCGTTCTTCAATTTTATTCTTTTGAACTTTAAAACTATTTGCCAAGTTTTACTCATTTATGCCAAATGAATCGAGAGTACTTTGACTTACCATCCTATTTCTGAGATATGATACTGCTCCAATTAATTGGATCTTCTCTTCTTGGGTAAAATCACTTCTCGAATGAGCCACACGATCCCTTATGTCCTTTATTGTTCTTAAATACCCAATCGTTGTGTTTTTATCGCGAAACACCTTTGAGAATATTTCCTTCCAATTTTTAGAGTTGCCGATAATGATTTCATAATGAGAAAAGTCTAAAGCATCAATTTGCTTAATCTCTCTTCCTCTCTTATGCTCTTGGACCATTCTTTTTTCTGCTTTTTTGCGAACTTCTTCGCTAATTCCTTCAATCCACCAATTATCTCCGTAATTGTCTCTGAGTTTGTGTTCTATGAATACTCTTAGCTCTTTTTCAAAAGATGATATTAGGTTGAAACATTCCAGCCTAAACTCTTCCTGAAATTTTAGGCTCTCCTCCTTGGGGATAGCTGTAAAATACATTTTAGAATCAATACTACCTTCAACCTCTACTTTTATACCACCAGTTATCCTCAATGTATTGCTGAAATGAATTTTTGCAACATTCTGAAGAGCATTTGCTTCATATAATTTGACGAATTCTTTTCCAACCTTATCAACTTTTTCGCCTGCACCTCTGGGAAATTCTATGGCGTAGGTTTCAGATAGATCCTCTATTTTCCAGAGGAATTTATCTCTCGCCAGTATAGATGCGGTAGCTACTGCAATATCTCTCTCAGCTTTTGGAACTTGTACAAGCCTTATTCTCTTTCCTTTTTCCATCAGGGCATTTTTAATATAACCCGGATCACCAAATTGGTCTGCAACTGCTAAATTACACTTGACACCGTTTCCTAGCAGGTTCTCAATAACTCTTGCGTGACCCCATCCAAGAATTTTATTTACATTTCCTAATTTTTTATAGAGAAGATTGTATTTTATTGGGGTTATCCAAAGTATTTCATATCTCTTTTTACCTAACAGATTTCGGATATCGTGGGCCAAGCTCCTGATCGTGGTTTCACTAAGGGATTTTGAGTCCTTTACTTTTAGTTTCTTTAGTTCATCCTCTAAAGCATCATCAATTAACACTCCCGCAATTACCAAAGGTCCAAAATAGTCTCCTTTTCCTACCTCATCCGTCCCAATTCTTGGTCCTTTTAATGAAAGTGGCGGATAATCCTTGTTATCTTTTTCAACTTCCTCTGCTCCGATAGATTCTAAAAATTTCTTTATTTCTTCGATTTCTGCATGATTCCTCCCTCCAAACACTATTTTTCCAGTTTTATACACATTAATCACTGCACCGGGTTTTCGAGCAAGGAAGAACTGATGAGGACGATCTTCGAAGTTAAAACCTTTCTTTTCTAAGTAGTCTTTAAGAATTTTAACAGATTCTAACGGGATTTGGATTGTCATTTAGCTCCACCATGTTTTTAGCGCATTTCATTTAATATGCTTTCAGCGAGGTATATCGCTCTCTCAGCATCCTCTTTTGTAATATGGATTTTTAGCTCATAATCACTTGACTCCCTTTTTTCTTTTAATTCCCTTATAAAGTCTATATAGTATCTTTCTCTTCTTTTTTCATAAAATAATATCTATCAGGATAGAATGGACGGAAACCCTCTTTTTCTTTGCTTCTTTATTGACATCAATATTAAAATTATCACGGAGCCATTCTCTGCAGACCAAGTAGACAGAATAGTATGCTCTACCAATAATTGTTCTTAGGAGAGCTTCATTATCATCAAAATTCCTGTAGA
>JALVYA010000026.1 GCA_027038095.1 Archaeoglobaceae archaeon | reverse complement strand
ATTCCCGCAATTGCCATAAGAAAGCTGGAAATAAAGTTAAAGCTTTTGTTTATCTGATCTATTATTATTTTCAATTCGAAAACGTCAACCTTTTTTTCCTTCTCGTTTATGGTCTTATCGACAGCCTCCTTGAACAGGCTGACGTCTTTTAAACTGTCAACCCAGACTATTATGAAGTTGTAACCCTTCCCCTTCGTGTTAAATATCCTGTCGTAGTCCCTCAGAGAAACGATTATTGCGTTGTTCGGATTGACGTCGAACCTCGCTCCCGTCTCCTTCAGTATTGCAGAAACCCGGAGGTTGTGCCCCTTAATTTCTATTCTGCTTCCAACCCTGAGGTTCAGTCTATCAGCAAGATCGTATCCAACCACGCAGGAATCCGAGAGGCGAATAACTCCAGAGCGCGGTTTAAACATTCGACTTACCGCTTTCTCTTCCATTCCGTATACTGTGGTTCCGAAAACCTCATCTCGATACCGGGCAGTCGTAAAGCTCGATTTTACAAAAGCGTAGTTTTTGACGTACGGCAACCTGACTATTCTATCTGCAGTTCTCTTGCTTATGTACATAACACCCGAAGACACGACCAGTCCGTGCCTGAAGTGGGTTGTGTACGCCGGATAAATTAAAACTTCATCCGTTACATTCTGAAAATTTGAGAGAACGCTCATCTTTAGGTTGGCACTGAATATGCCAATGGACGCTACGGCCATAACTCCAATTATTATTCCAACTATTGCGAGGGAGCTCCTGATGCTGTTCCTTTTCAGGTTTCGGAGAGCGAGCTGAAAGTACATGTTTGCCCCTCAGTATATTGCTTCCAGACCTTCAGCAATTATCTTTCCATCCCTTATCCTTACAACTCTTTCCGCGTATTTTGCTACGTCCGGGTCGTGAGTTACCAGAACTACAGTTACTCCCCTTTCGTTCTGTTCTTTTATCAGGTTCATGACGATTTCTCCACTCTTTGTGTCTAGATTGCCCGTCGGCTCGTCGCACAGAAGTATTTCCGGGTCGTTGGCGAGCGCCCTTGCTATTGCCACTCTCTGCTGCATTCCACCGCTGAGTTCTGACGGTTTTCTGTCAGCTGCATGTGCTATTCCCATTATTTCCAGCAGTTCCATAACCTTTCTTTCTCTTTCCTTCTTCGGCACGCCCTTGATCAGCATTGCAAGCTCAACGTTTTCGAAAGCGGTAAGAGTTGGTATCAGGTGGTACTGCTGAAAAACGAAGCCCAGTTTGTCCTTCCTGATGTCCGTGAGCCCTTTATCGCTCAGCTCGCTCGTATCTACTCCGTCTATTATCACCTTTCCGGACGTTGGTTTGTCCAGACAGCCGATGAGGCTGAGAAGCGTCGTTTTACCACTACCGCTTGCACCCATTATGCACAGAAACTCTCCTTTTTCAACGCTCATGGTTATACCGTTAACTGCATAGACCTCCTCGTTTCCAATTCTGTAAACTTTTTTTACATCTATCAGCTCAACTACCTTTTTCATGTTCATCTCTCTTTCTGTATCTTTTTCTTTGAAATAGACAGCTTTCCAGCGGCCAGCTCTTACTTTTACTGTATTCTTACCCTCAACTCATCTGCCCATCTATCTCCTCCTCTTCCAGCTCAGGTAAACGCTCACCGCAACTATGATGAGAACGAGCAGGGCTCCGGCAAAAGCGACAAGGGTTGCACTGCCGTTACCGCTGGTCTCCACAGCCCGCTTTTCGTAACCAATGTGTACGGGCTTTGATGCTGAGAACGACTCCCCAAGCTCATTTTGCCAGGTTACCACTATTTTTGTGGCGTTCTGCGTAACGATGTCAAACGTGTCGTAGTCTGAAGGATCGATAGTTCCTATAAAGTAAGATTTGTTCTTCTTTCCAACTGCAGTTACCGTAACGCTGTAAACCCTGCTCCAGCCGTTGTTATCGACGTCACCCGATATTTCAAAACCGTTCCCGCTCTTTTCCAGAGACATGTCGCTTATGGAAACTGCTTTTTCCGGCTTAACGCTGACAACAACGTTTCTGACGACTCTGTACGAGTTGTTCAGCGAATCTCTAAAGGATACGACGACTTCTATGTCTTGCTTTCCCGGTTTTAAAGCCGGACAGTTAATGGTTACTTTTTTCAGGCTATCGGGTTTTATGAATGGAATGACTACGCTTTTTTCGTAACCTCCTGACTTCAGCTCCACTCTTACGGAGTAAATCGTGTCTCCTCTCAAATTCGAAACACCAACACTAACGGGTATGACATCGCACAGGTAGTAGGAGGTGTGGGGGGTTGAAACGTTGAGGGAAACGCCCCTGCTTTTTACAAACTCAGGATATACTGTCTGCACGTAACTGTGAAAGTTGTCGGGAAAGCCGTCGTAAAACTCTATTTTAAATCTGAGAGGTGTTTCATTCGTGGGATAGAAAACAAACGAGCCACCTTTATCAGCGTAAATCGTGGACGGATACGCTTTAAACAGCGGAATTACCTTAACGTCCACAGCATCTATTGGATTGTAAAGCGTGAAGTGAACGTCGTTGACTTCATCCAGCCTTATCGGAGTTGTTATAACCACTTCAGGCTCTGACTTCACAACGTTGATGTTAAACGTCTTGACAAGGGTACCGTTGGTCGTGAATATGTACACTTTCACCGTGTAAACTCCGGGAGCAGGAGCTGTCAGGGTAAAGGGCAAAGTGTAAGTGCTATCAGCAGGTATTGCTCCAATCCCGGTAACGTCCTTTGGCGTTACGGGGAGAGAGGTCATGAAGCTTATGCTTGATATAGTCTCCGCAGAGGTTGTGCTGATCGTTAGAGTGCCCCTGACGTGGTCACCCGGAAGCGGAAAAGACGGACTTAATTTTACGGTTGCTGTGAGCTGGGCGTGAACGAGTGTAACCTGCATCAGCAGCAAAACCAGAATCAGAATGAGCCTTCGTTTCATTGAGACCCCCTGCTCAGCACACAGATGAGATATAAATTTTTTTCGCTGGAATTTATATTTCAATATTCTTTACTGCGTTTTTGATTGCAGTTAATCTAATCATAAAAATTAAAGAGAGCGCATGTTCTCCACCACAGCCTCTGCAAACTCCCTCGTTCCCACAAGCTTCCCACCGACATGCCTGTGGATGTCGTAGGTTACGGTGCCGCTTTTTATCGTCATTTCAACAGATTTCTTTATGATTTTCGAACCTTCTTTCCACCCGAGGTACTCGAACATCAGCGCTCCGCTCAGGATTTCTGCAGTCGGATTTACCTTGTTCTGCCCTGCATACTTGGGTGCTGATCCGTGAACGGGCTCAAACACGCCCATGCCGTCTCCTATGTTCGATCCGGGAGCTACGCCCAGCCCGCCAACGAGTCCTGCTGCAAAGTCGCTCATGTAATCTCCGTTCAGGTTTGGCATCGCAAGCACGTCGTATTCATCTGTTCTCGTCAGCAGCTGCTGAAACATGTTATCGGCTATCCTGTCCTTTACGACGATAGTTCCTTCCGGCTGTTTTCCACCGTACTCGTTCCAGAGTTCGTCTTCGGTTACTGTTTTGTCTGCAAACTCCTCCTTTGCCACCTCATATCCCCAGTCCCTGAAAGCGCCTTCCGTGTACTTCATTATGTTACCCTTGTGTACGAGCGTAACGCTCTTTCTTCCGTTGTCAATAGCATACTGTATTGCCAGTCTCACGAGCCTTTTCGTTGCGAATTCGCTTATTGGCTTTATACCTATTCCAGAATCTTCTCTTATGCTGACTCCCAGCGTGGAAAGAAACTCTATCAGCTTTTTTGCTTCCTCACTCCCCTTGGGCCACTCTATGCCAGCGTAAACGTCCTCCGTGTTTTCCCTGAAGATTACCAGATTGACCTTTTCCGGGTTTTTCAGAGGACTTGGTACGCCCTCTATGTAGTAAACTGGCCTCACACAGGCGTAGAGGTCGAGCGTCTGCCTTATAGTCACGTTCAGGCTCCTGTAACCACCACCAACTGGAGTTGTCAGAGGCCCCTTAATTGCCACCCTGTACTCCTTTATTGCTTTCAGAGTGTCCTCCGGAAGGTAAGAACCGTAGAGCCTGTAAGCTTCTTCTCCGGCGTAAATTTTGAACCACACTATTTCCTTTCCTATCTTTTCTGCAGCTGCGTCGAGCACCTTCAGTGCGGCGGG
>JALVYA010000025.1 GCA_027038095.1 Archaeoglobaceae archaeon | reverse complement strand
CAACCGCTTTATTCTTCGGAATAAGAACTGAAACAGATGATTTCAAAAAGAATACGAGAACTGCAGATTTCACGGCATCAGCGTATCTGTATCCCTTCGTGGACAACGAGCTTATAGAGAAAATGGAAGGCCCCGCCATATCCACAGAGACTCTCGACGTCCTCGGTGCTGCGATAAAGAACAGACAGGTTTACTCGAGCTTTTTGATAAGCTTTGCAGGCTTCATAAACGACAGAGATGCCCTGCCTCAGGCAGCAGATTTTCTGCTGAGACTCGAGGGGATTTCCACTGTTCTCGTTTTTGGAGTCGTGAAAGATACGGTTTACCTTTCAGCGAGAAACAAGGACGTAAGGATAAACATAGGAGACGTCCTGAAGAGAGCTTTTGGCGATGTGGGAAGTGCTGGAGGACACGCACACGCCGCAGGAGGACAGATACCACTCGGAATATTTGGAAGCGTGAAGGATAAGGAAGCTCTGGGCAAGCTCGTTACAGAGGCAATAAAGAGGAGATTCCTCTCGGCAGTCGGAATTGAGCTCGAGTCCTGAGAAGGTTCTGAGAAATAGTAAACATAACAGAACTGTAGGGACTGCAAGGAACTGTAAACTGCTAAAAATTTAAACCTGAAACGTCATCCTCAGCGCATCTCTCAGTCCCGGAGCAAGCCCCAGCACTATCAGCACGAACTTCAGGAAGTTTACGAGGTCTCTGTTCTCCTCAACGGAATCAAGGGCGTACAGCACCACTGAGAATATCACGATTTTCAGGGGCAGCATTATCCACGCTCCGAAGATTGAAATCAGAAGTCTCGGAATTACGTGCATTTCCCAGTAGCCGAGAAACGTTATGCCCAGAAACGTTGCACTGCCGTCCAGCATCTGGGAGAAAAATACCGCAAGGCTGAGAGTGTTGCACATCTTCCGGCAGAACCTCGAAGTGAGGATGTAGTATGCTGCCAGAAACAGAGATGCCATGGCAAATGCCGATGGCAGAATCCACCAGTTAACAACTCTTAAGTGCGTGAACAGAAATACCAGAGTTAAAGTTGCTAAAACAGCTCCGAAAGCGCCGTAGTGAATCCAGTACTTCTCCCTCCTGAACCTGAGAGACAGGACGAAGACGGGAAAAGCTATCGCAAAAACCACCATGTATATGAAGGGAGACATGAACATGTAGCACACGGGAGGTTTCATGAAGCCGGCATCTTCCACGACCCTTATCGAAGAGCCAAAAACTATGTACGGGATGTTTCCCGCTACAAAGTACTCGTCGAATTTCACCCTGTACTTTACGAGCACCTTATAAACTGCTATACAGGCGAGAATCAGCAGTATAACCCACGTGGCAGAGTTAACAGGATTGTAACCCGTTTTGTAGACTATCGAGTTTATGTAGTACTTCTTTACGAATTCCCAGAGTGCGTGGGTGAGACCGGCAAAACTCATGAACTGCCTGAGAGGGGCAGGCTTTAAACGTTTTCCCGATTGTTTTTTATTTCTGTATTGCTACGCATGTCAGGTGTCGTTATGAGACAGAGAGTCTCTCACAAAAAACAGGGGAAACTGGAGAGGCCGAGAGGAACGAGGGATTTTCTTCCGGAGGAAATGGAGAAGAGAAGACACGTGGAGAGGATAATGAGAAAAATAGCCGAAAGCTACGGCTACAGAGAGGTGTGCACTCCGACGTTTGAGCATCTGGAGCTGTTCACGATAAAGTCCGGAGAGCAGATAGTTGAAGAAATTTACAGCTTCAAGGATAAGGGTGGCAGAGATCTGGCTCTGAGGCCTGAGCTGACGGCTCCGGTAATGAGGATGTTCGTGAACGAGTGCAGCGTCATGCCCAGACCCCTCAGGTTTTACTACTTCGCGAACTGCTTTCGTTACGAAAGACCACAAAAGGGGAGGTACAGAGAGTTCTGGCAGTTTGGCGTGGAGCTCATTGGCTCGGACGAGCCGGAAAGCGAGGCAGAAGTAATAGCCCTTGCCAGCAGAATTCTGGACGAGCTCGGTATAGATTACGAGCTTCACGTTGGACATGTCGGCATTCTCAGAAACGTTCTCAGAGGTGTTGAAGACGAAATTTCATCAAAAATTTTCAGACTCATAGACAAGGGTCAGCTCGATGAGCTGAGAGAGCTGATGCTGAGTTCAGGACTCGAAAGCCTGTACAATGACGTCGAAGCCGTAATTCAGGCTGAAAGTCTGGAGGATTTGCCCGAATCAGCCGGAAAAGAGAACGTCAGCAGGCTTAAAAGGGTCTGCGAGCTGTTGGACGTTTACGGAGTGAAGTACTACGTTGACACGGGCGTCGTGAGGGGTCTGGACTACTACACGGGCATTGTGTTTGAAGTTTACGCTGAAGGGCTGGGTGCTCAGAAGCAGATCTGCGGTGGAGGAAGTTACAGACTCGCTCATCTCTTTGGAGGAGAAGACGTCCCTTCAACAGGCTTCGCAATAGGCTTCGACAGGGTGATGGAGATATGCGGATTGAAGCCAGCAGAGAAGAGGAGAGTGGCTGTCGTGCACGCAAATCAGCTCGAAGAAGCAGTAAAACTCGCTGAAAGGTTGAGGAGAGAGCTACCGGAGTGCGTAATCGTCACGGACGTCATGGGGAGGAACCTGAGAAAACAGCTCAGCCACTTCAGCGACTTCGATTTCGCCGTGATTGTTGGCAAAAAAGAGGTTGAGAAAGGACTTTACACGCTGAAAGACCTGAAAAGCGGTAAACAGGAAGAGCTTGACTTCGAAGAACTCGTTAACAGGCTTAAATCCACACGTCAGGGGACGCAAAGTATATAAGCAAGGGTGGCATGGCTGAATTACTCAGTAAAAGTAACCGTAACCTTGACTTGGAAGTTTAGAGGTGAGGATAATGCACTGGCACGGAAGGAGTAGAAGGTCTTACACGGGAAAGCTTTACAGACCCTTCAGGAAAAAGAGAAAGTACGAACTCGGAAGAGATCAGGTGGAGACGCTGATAGGAGAGAGAAAGATAAAAAAAGTTAGAGTGAAAGGTGGAGATTTTAAGATAAAGGTTTTCAGGGATAAGTACGCCAACGTTTACGTGCCCTCTGAAGGAAAGGTCGTAAAGGCCGAAATACTCTCCGTCGTGGAAAACCCGGCTCACGTTCACTACGTGAGAAAAAACGTGATAACAAAGGGAGCAGTAATAAAAACAAGCGTTGGAAACGCCAGAGTTACGAGCAGACCGAATCAGCACGGAGTGATTAACGCTGTGCTTGTTGAGTGAAACCAAATAAAATGCAAATTTTTTACTCACTTCTCGAACTTGTTTTCGGGATTTTTCTCGTATTTCTCTCGTCGCTGGCGTTTGTTAACGCAGTAGAGTTTCTCGGATACAGGCTGAAGCTCGGCAGCTCGTTCGTGGGTGCAATTCTTTCCCCGCTCTTCACATCCCTGCCCGAACTGACGGTTTTTGTCGTAGCTCTCCTCTCCAACGTCAGAGGTGGAGTTGAAATAGGAATTGGAACAATTTTCGGCCAGCCGTTCATGGCTTCAAGCCTGTCCTACGGTCTTGTCGGTCTGGCAGTGTTACTCGGCTGCAGATTCGGAAAAAGAGCGGATTCGAGGATGAAGGTTGACAGGTCGCTCTTAACTCCCTACGCATTCGTAACTCTATTTTTCCCGCTAACGCTGATCCCCGGGTTTATCAGAGCGGACTGGATAAGAGTTCTCTTCGGCGTGCTTTTTCTTCTGGCCTTTACTGCGTACATGACGCTGATGTACAGAAACAGGAGCAGTGGAATAATAGAGGAGGCTGACGAACTGTACCTTTCTGCACTTACGAATTCCACTAACCCTGTGTTTCTCAGCCTCGTTCAGCTCGGAATAGCTGTTGTCGTTCTTTACTACGGATCAGAAAGGCTCGTTTCAGCTGTATCCTCGCTTTCAGCCATGACCAGCATAAGCCCTCTCGGGCTCGCCCTCGTAATTATACCCTTCGCAACGGCAATTCCCGAAACCATCAGCGCTCTGATATGGGGGTACAGGGGGAAAGACACGATGAGCCTCGGTTCTCTCGTTGGAGAAAAAATACTCTACTCGACTTTTTACCCCGGAATTGGATTGCTTGTAACGGGCTGGAGAGTTGACTGTCACGCCGTGTTCAGCGTCGTAACGACGACGGTTGTTTCCCTCGTTCTGCTCTACTTCATTTCGAAAGATGAGGTTCCGTGGCAGGCTCTCTTTTCAGGCATCCTGTTCTTTCTCGCCTACGCAATTCTCGTATTCGTCTTTCACGACTGAGACAGAGCAAAGGTAATTAATCTTCAACTGCAAGCGGGAACATGGTCGTCAGGAGCAGGTTTGAAAAAGATATGGACGATCTCGCCTTACAGCTAACAAGCTCCTTAGAACACGATGTCAACATATGGATGTACGATATAATTGTCGACCTCGCTCACGTTCTCGGACTTCTTAAAACGGGACATTTGCTCAGGGAGGAGGCTGCAGAAATTATCTCCGCCCTGATGGAGATTGCCCGTGAAATCGAAGAGAGCGGTAAAATGCCGGAAGGCGGGGAAGACATACACGAAGCAATAGAGGCGAGGCTGATCGAGCTTACCGGAGAAACCGGTATGAAAATGCACACTGCGAGGAGCAGAAACGACGAAATAGCAACGTGCTTAAGGCTTTTTGCGAGAGACGGATTGATTGCACTTTCCAAAGCTATAGCAGAGTTGAGAGAAGTGCTGCTCAGGAAGGCTGAAGAGAATCTGGAAGTTATAATGCCCGGCTTCACGCACCTCCAGTACGCCCAGCCAACGAAGCTCTCTCACCACCTGATGGCACTGCACGACATGTTCGAGAGGTGTTTTGAGAGGTGTTTGCAAGCGCTACGAAGGGTAAACCTGTCACCTCTCGGCTCAGCGGCATTCGCTTCAACCTCCTTCAGAATCGACAGGAAATACGTGGCTGACCTGATGGGTTTTGACGGTGTGATTGAAAACAGCGAGGATGCTGTAGCTTCGAGGGACTTCTTAATAGAGTCCGTTTTCGTGGCTGCCGAAAGCTGTTTGACACTCAGCAGACTCGCAGAAGAAATAATTCTGTGGGCTTCTGAATTCGATTTCGTTGAGCTTCCAGAGGAGTACGCCTCCTCCTCATCCATAATGCCCCAGAAAAAGAATCCGGACGTGGCGGAAATAGTCAGAGCCAGAGCGGGAAAGCTTGCAGGTTACCTGACAGCGGCAATGGCGATTTACAAGGCCATGCCCCTAGCGTACAACAGGGATTTTCAGGAGATGAACCCCCTGCTTTACAGCAGCCTCAAAGATGCGGTTCTATCTTTCAAAGTCGTTGCGGGCATGTTTTCGAAACTGGAATTCAAGGTGGATGTAATGGAGAGCAAGGCGAACAAGGGATTTGCTGTTGCTACGAGAATAGCTGAGGAGCTCGCCAAAAAAGGCGTGCCTTTCAGAAAAGCTCACAGAATAGTTGGAAAACTGAGCAGGTTTTACGGCGTTTCAAACCTCTACGATAAAATGGTCGAGATAATGAGGGAGGAGGGAGCTGAAAGCTTCATTCCGGACGAGGAGGAATTTGCAAAATGGATGGATGTTAGAGATACCGTGAACAGCAGGGACAACGTGGGCGGGACGTCTGATGAAGCTGTCAAAAACATGCTTGAAAAAAGAATGAAAAAACTGAAAGAAGACGTGGAAAGGATTGAGAGAATTGAGAAAAAAATAGATGAAGCTATTGACAGGTTAAAAGAAGAGGCTCTGAAGGTTACTGAAGTTTAGCTGTTCTGTTAGTGATATTTTTTGTTCATGTAGATGTACACGTATGTCCCGTCCGGTAACGGATATTTGCCAATCAGCCTGAAATCAGACCTGTACTTGTTGAAGGCGCTGTACAGCTCTGCCTCAGCTCTACCGTAAACACCTTTATGCACTCTTGGTTTTATAACTATTACAAAGTTTATCCTGTTAAAGTTTTTTATCACGTAGTTGACAGGCAGGTATGGTCCGTTGAAGATTCTGAAAGTGTATCCCCTGACAACCCTGTAGAATTCGAGAGACTGTCCGTTGAGGTAGGGGTGGTCAGCCAGAGTTATCACAACATCTCCCGGCTTTGCGTATTTAGCTATCGTCTTCAGTATGTCGTTTATATGCCAGTTCTGACTCTGCGGCTTGCTGGATATCATTACGTACGGGTTGTGGAAGTCCGGAACTGCAAACGTTGCAGAGCATATCTGCACGGCAGACAGAAGTACAATCAGACAGGTAACGATTTTGCTCAGGTTCGCTTTACCGGCTTTTAACCCGTACGTTCTGACGACATCTGACACGAATGCTCCGGTCAGCATGGCTATGTAAGGCAAAGCGGGAAGAATGTACCTGTTATCCTTGTTGCTCAGGAAAGTCAGCACGACATAGATCGTCAGCACGGCAAAGAGCATGGAGTACTCGTGTCTGCTCAGCTTCTTTCGGTAAGCCATCCACGCAATTCCTGCAAAGAATATCACCGTGAATATCAACCCCATGGAGAAATCGAGGCTCTTCAGGTAGTACAGCCACCCGTTCAAAGTCCAGAAGGGTGGATTGCCCTCCTTACCTCCTATGTTTGCAAAGTAAACGAGTCTCCTCGTAACCACGCTTAGGTTTGGCAGGTACCACCACGAGGCGGAAATAAAAGCAATCAGTAGCGCTACAATTACGCAACCTGACGTCTCCTTCAGCCTGTTAAAGTTAAATCCGTACTCAAAGTACATTTCAGCAAGCACAAAGGGCAGGATGTAGAGAAAGGCATCCCACTTCGTGAGGGTTGCGAGCCCCAGCGAGAGTCCAAAAAGTGCTGAATACTTCAGGTCTCTCAGGTAGTTGGATTTGAGGAAGAAGTAAGCGGTCAGGGCTACCATTGCCGTCAGAGCAAAGTCAAGCATGAACTCTCTCTGTAAAGTTAAAAGGAACGGGTAGGCTGAAATGATTATTACAGATAAGTAACCAGCTCTTCTGTCCCACAGAGTGGAGGATATGCCGTAAATCGAGTATATGAGGATGAAGTAGTACACGATGTTTGTGGCTATGCCCGTTTTCTCGGAGAAGCCAAAGAGTATGTACATAAATGCTGAAGTGAGGGAGAAAAACGGCGGATAGTAGTTGCTCACGTGCACTATCTGCCCGAAATTAAAAGACGTTATGAGCCTGTAGTAAAGATACGAGTACAGCATGTGAAGTGCGGGATCCCACGAAAGGGGCATGTTGTTCATGGCTATGTAATATGCTGTCGTTAAAACAGAAAGTACAGCTATGAAAACTGAAGCGTAAAACTCAAATCCTGTTTCGTCTGTTTTAATTTCATCAATTTCATCCGTTCTTTTTATTCTCTTCTCTGTTTTTTTCTCTGGTTTTCCCCTTGCTTCCTTTGCCGTTCTCTTTGCTTTTCTCCCCTTTTTTGCCATACGCGTTATCGCAACGCCGAACAATATATGCCTTCTGATTTTGCAGGAAAGGTTATAATCACACAGGTAATGCTGGCTGCATGCAGGAGAAGCAGGAGCTGCTCTCGAAAAAAGGGTTCATACTCGACGTTGACGGAGTAATCTGCAGGGGCAGCAGACCCATAGAAGGTGGAGTTGAAGGAGTCAGGGCTTTACTGGAAATGGGCAAGAGAGTCGTTTTCGTTTCCAACAACTCCACGAGGAGCAGGAGAATGCTGATAGACAGGTTCAGAAGTTTTGGTCTGGACGTAAGCGAAGACATGATAATCGTAGCAACCTATGCAACAGCTTCATACCTCAAAAGGGAGTTTGGAGAGCTCGACGTATTCACTACTGGAGAAGAGGGGCTTGTAGAGGAGCTTGAGGGAATGGGGCACAGAATTGTGGACTACGGGAAAGCTGAATGTCTGGTCGTTGCGTCCAACAGAAACCTGAACTACGACCTCATGACGAAAGCTCTGAGGTGCTGCATGAGAGTGGAGAAGTACGTGGCTACGAACCCGGACAGAATTTTTCCGGGCTGGGACGGACCGATACCGGGAACGGGAATGATTATAGGCGCCCTTTACTGGATGACCGGAAGGATGCCAGACGCTGTGGTTGGAAAGCCATCAGAAATCATAATGAGAGAAGCTCTCGACAGGCTCGGATGTAAGGCTGAAGACGCTGTGGTTGTTGGTGATCAGATCGACGTTGACGTGGTTGCCGGGAAAAAGGTGGGATGCAAAACCGTGCTGGTTTTAAGCGGCGTTACGAAAAAAGTTAACGTCGCAGAAAAAGAGAAGGCTCCGGACTTCGTGGTCGATGACCTGAGCTGTCTCTTCAGGCAGTAGATGCTAAATAGCTGAACGCCAGATTTTCAGCTCAAACGTTAGCTAAATCGTCCATGAGTTTCTCCAGATCGACGCAGTGTGTTTCCTTGAATACGTTGAGCACGAGCATTGTGTACGTTTTCTGCACGTGTTCCAGTCCGGCAATCCTCTTCACGAACGCATTAAGAGATTCTCGATCTCTGAACTTCGCAACTGTTATTACGTCGAACTGTCCCGTTACGTCGTAAACTGCCGTCACGTTTGGTTCGTTTGCGAGCATTTCCTCAACTTCGACCATGTGCTTACCTTCAGCCGTAATACCGATAACAGCTATCAAATCAAACCCGAGCATTGAATAGTCGATTACCGGAATGAACTTCTTTATAACACCCATTTTTTTGAGTTTGTTTATCCTGTTGTAAACCGTCCCTTCAACCACGCCGAGCTTCTCAGCTATCTCCCTCAGACTCTTTCTCGCATCCTTTTGAAGTTCCACGAGTATTTTTATGTCGAGCGAGTCAATTTTATCCGGCATACTGTATCAATAAAAAAGTTGGAGTACTTTAATTTTTCTTTATTCTTCTCTGGAATTTTCTGTAAGTTTTTTAATTTAACAGGTGTTTTACTGACTGTTTTCCCAGTTATCTGAAACCCTGACGTTTTCCGGTTTTACGAACATGCAGGCGAAGCCCTTTTTCGCCTTCCACCTGAACCGGATAATTGCTTTTCCTCCGCCTGCGATTTCAACTCTCTCCCTGTACACCTCGTATTCCGGTTTCGTGTACTCTTCCAACTGCCTGCTGGAAAGTATTATCTCCGGAGCCCAGTAGAAAACGGCGTCAAAACTGCACTTCTCTCCAAGATTGCTTATCACAGCCTCAACGACTATTTCCTCACCTTCTTCAGGTGCCGGGTTGGAGAACCTTATGTTCTCGAGGTTTAAGTTAAATCCCGCTTCTGCCAAAATTAACCCTCCTGCAAGTGTAATCAGCCATACACACACCTTCGCATTTTTCTGCATTCACAGTTATGCGTAAAACGTATTACGCTTTTACACGTATCCACTCTGAAATGTTTGCTGAAATCAGGTATTTAAAGGGAACGCTTGTAATCAGGGGAGACGTTCACGTACCCGGTGCCACCTACGATGCGAAGGAAAAGTGTTACAGACTCATGGCTTATAAGTACAGAGATGTTATCAGCTATTTTGAAGTTTCCGGAATTCAGTATCGGGATTTCGTTTTCAACGCCATACCCTGTCCGGAGTTCAACGTGGATTTGAAGCTGAGAGATTATCAGGAGAAAGCATTGAAAGCGTGGCTTGTGGATAAAAGAGGTTGCATAGTTTTGCCAACCGGTAGCGGTAAAACCTACATAGCAATGGCGGCAATAAAAGAGGTGTCGGAGGCCACACTCGTCGTCGTTCCAACTCTCGACTTGCTCGATCAGTGGCTGAACAAGCTGAGGGTTTTTGGAGAGGAGAACACAGGAGAGTTTTCGGGCAGGAAGAAGGAGCTGAAACCCATTACTGTGTCAACTTACGATTCAGCTTACGCAAATGCGGAGCTTCTCGGCAACAGGTTCAGATTTATCGTATTTGACGAGGTGCACCATTTACCCTCTGAATCTTATTCGTTGATAGCGGAAATGAGTGCTTCTCCCTACAGGCTCGGATTAACGGCCACCTACGAAAGAGTTGACGGAAAACACGAGAGGTTGCCGGAGCTCGTGGGAGGTAAGGTATTCGAAGTGGGGGTTAACGAGCTTGCGGGAGAACATCTCGCAAGTTACAGCGTGAAGAGGATATACCTGCCGCTGAGCGAGGAGGAGAGCAGAGAATACGAGAAGAGGATGAAAGTCGTCAGGGAATACCTGAAGTCGAAGAATCTGAAGATAAGGGGAGTTGAGGACTTTAACAGGATAGTAATGGCTACTGGCTACGACAGGCAGGCGTACGTCACGCTCAGGGCGTGGGAGGAGGCGAGGAAGATTGCCTACAACTCGTCGAGCAAGCTGAAAAAGCTCAGGGAGATTCTGGAAAAACACAGAGACGACAAAATTATAATTTTTACAAAGCACAACGATATGGTTTACAGAATATCCAGAACTTTTCTCATCCCCTCAATCACCCACAGGACGCCGAAGGACGAAAGAAAAGAGGTGCTGAATGGATTTAAAACCGGGAGGTTCAGGGCTTTAGTAAGCAGTCAGGTGCTTGACGAGGGAATAGACGTTCCCGACGCCAGCGTGGCGATTATAGTTAGCGGAAGTGCGAGCCAGAGAGAGTACATCCAGAGGCTTGGAAGGATTTTAAGACCTGCCAGAGGAAAGAAAGCCGTGCTCTACGAATTGATTTCTAAAAACACGGGAGAAGTCGGTACTGCGAGGAGGAGAGCTGTCAGAAGGGCAAAAAGTAAAAGCTAAGTGATACCATGCTGCCAAAGGAGTTGCTCGACGCTAAAAAGGTTAAAGGCAGAATTTATCCAAAGTTTGCCGAATCGGATAGAGATGTTCAGCTCGCTGAAAGGGTTATAGAGATTTTCAGGTCGGGACTGGGTAAAAAATACGGGCAGGTTATGCGTGCTCTAAAAAAGCTGGAAAGTGCCGAAAACTACAGAAAGGTTAGAGGTTTTGCGAGAGTTCTCGAAAACCACTGCATTGAAAAGGCATGCAGGTATTCCGATACGGGTCTGGATCCATACGCAGTCAGAATGTTCCTTTTTGAGAGGGGATTCGTAACGTCCAGAGCTGAGAGAGACAGGATAATCGCATACGCATCGAGGTACTTTAACGTTGATCCTCAGGAGATAGAGAGGGCGATGTACGCTGATAGAGAGGAGGAGCTCGTAATCTCGAAAGTTGATGAGATGGATGCCGACAGGCTGATAAAAATGTACAACCTTTCACTCCTGCAGACAGCTCTTTTCAACAGCACCGTAATGAGGTTTGAAATAGAGGGCAATTACAAACCCGTTTTCAGAGCTGTAAAGTTTTTCGGGCTCATGTATGAGATAAAAGAGGCTGGAAAGAGAGTGGAAGTAGAGGTAACGGGTCCTGCATCTCTTGTAAAGATGGTCAGGAAGTACGGGGTTTCCATGGCAAAGGTAATACCACACGTAATTTCCGCGAAAAAGTGGAGAATAAACGCCAAAATTCTCGAGAACGACAGACTTTACAGATTCGAGCTCGACAGCTCGTCAAAGCACCTGTTTCCCGAACTCAAATCAGACGTAAAATACGATTCATCTTTCGAGGCAGAATTTTTTAGAAGGATTAGAAATCTTGGTTACCTAGTGGAGAGGGAACCGGGAGTTATTGACGCAGGAGGCAGAGCGTTCATACCCGACTTTGCGATCTGGAAAGACGGGTGGAGCGAGAAAGTTTACGTTGAAATTGCGGGATTCTGGACTGAAGACTACCTGAAAAGAAAGGTGGAAAAAATAATTTCCTCAAACGTTCCCCTCGTTGTCGTCGCGAGAGAGGAGTTTGGAGAAACTGGTATTGGTGACATGCCGGAAGTCGTCCTGTTCTCCAGAAAAATCGACTACGGTGAGGTAGTAAAAGCGGTAAACAGGCTCGCCAGAAAATATGGAAATGTGAGAGTTGGAAAGGCTGAATGTGCTGAAAAGGGCGTTGAAGGCGGGAAAGCCGATGAAAAAGTTGACAGGTTGAAGGCAAAAATATCAGAAAGAAAGCCGGAAAGTCTGGAAGAGCTGAAATCAATGGTGGAAGAAGAGGGTTTGAAATTCGATGAAGCCACTCTTGAAAAACTTGGAATTCAGGTTGTGTGGAAGGGCTTAAACTGTGTTATTAAATATAAATTTTAATATAATGTAATTGATTTAAAAAATTATGGTCAGTACTCGAAAACGATACACCTCTTCTCGACGTTAAATCCCCTTTCCCTCAGCTCTTTTTCGAAGACTTCGAGCTCTGCTCTGTCTCTTATGAACTTCCTCGCTTCCACCACGAACACTTCCTCGACCTCACCTTCCACAGCCATCACCTCCTGTTTTGCTGTCCTTGTTGTTCGTCATATATAAATTTATGCTTCGTTGATTAACGACTTACTGAATTCAGAATTTTACATGATTGATTTAAATTAATTTAAAATCAACCTGCGATGCTGCTTTTTATGCTGAGCTCTTCTTTCTCCTTTTTTCGACCTCTCTTCTTTTCCTGGCGTAGTACGTTAAAGGACTCGACACTCCGCAATCTGCACAGCAGTTGTGGTACGTTCTCATCGTCTCGCAGGAGGGACAGATGTATTCGGAGCCCTTTCCCCTCTGCCCGGCAATGTGCTCAACCTGATACCTCGTCTTTTCCTCATCGAAATCCGGAGCCGAGCTGAAAAGCTCGACTATCGAATCAACGCTCATGCCTATGTTGAGCAGGAAGGAAGTTATGGCAAACCTCGCAGTGTGGGGTATGTTAACTCCCTTCTGCAGGTCTGAAAGGATTTTTTTCATGCACGGAGGTATGCAGTCGAGCCTTACGGGCAGGGATATGTCGACTCTCTCAACTTCTCTTTCAGAGATGCTTTTCACGGCTTTCAGCAGGTTCTCCGGGAGCTGGATGTTCGCTGGCTGCTCCAGTTTCTCTCTCAAAACCTCTTCCATCAGCCTCACGATTTCCCTCTCCGTTACCTCAACCCAGCCCCTTTCAACTCTCCTGTTAACGAGTCTCCACTTCTCGTCTTTTATCCTGACCGCACCCCTGAGGTAGGAGGTGACGTGAACGCGGCTGTTTTTCCCGAACTCTGCAAGAATTCCAAGATCCGCTGCTACAAAGCTCAGCACATCCTGCCTCCCCTCTTCCAGATCGTGCTCCATGTTTTTTCTGTAAGCCCTCGCCTCCTGAACTGCGAACTTCCTTCTGATCCAGGGACTCACGTGCTGGAGAACGGCTCTGCAAGTCAGGTAGTAAACTGCAGAGGCCTTAGCCTTCATCCTGAGTTCCAGATATTCAGCGGATTTTTGACGGCAGTTTTCAAAGCATTTGCAGCACATTTCGCACCTGAAGTCGAGGCGTTTCAGGTTTTCACACTCAACGCAATCTCTTTCGCAGGAAAAGCACAGCATTGGCCAGCTTTTATCAATTCTGAACGGTCTCGCAATTTTTCCCTTTTTTCCCTCAGCGATTCTTCCGATACTGTTCAGAGCTGATTCCACAGCTCCCTGCTCTATTTCTCTTTCGGATTCGAATATGGCGCTCAGAGATCCGTACTCTCTTTCAAGAAACTTTCCAGTAGCCCTGACGAATGGATACCTCGCTATTACCGGTAAAACCGGCAAGTACGCCTGCATTCCGATCACTGCACGAGCCGTATTATCGTGAATTCGTCGCAGTGAAGAGCGTTTCCGTCCGCTCTGCAGCCAAACACCTGAACGTGGCTGCCTATGTCGGCTTTTCTGTAAACAGAGAGATCGTGCCACAGCATCAGCCTAACTCTCCCACTCCCGTCGGAGATGTGCAGACTCGCGTACTCTTTTCCCCTAAACTTTTTAACCTGCCCGATTCCGCTGACTCTTCCCTCGACGCAAACTCTACCACTGCAGGTTTTTGCCTCCTCGACCGGTTTGAAGGGATTTTTAAAGGAGTTGCCGGGCTTTGCATTTTCAACCCTCACGCTTTCAGCCACGAAGACTTCTCTGTCCACCTTTACTCCACACGCCGATACAAATGCGTGTTCACATTCACGGCTTAAATTATCTGAAGCGAATGCGGTGTAACAGCTCAGACACGAGTTCCCGCTTAAAACACACAGAACTCTGTCCTCTGCAGCCACAACCCACCCCTCGACGCATTCGCTTTTGTGTTTCAGGACGTGCAACCTCTTCGCCCTGAAAATATCCCCTGCAAAACTTCCAGAAACCGAAATCACGCTTCCAGCAGATATTTTCGGAAGGTTTTCAAGCATTTCTCCTCTGATCAGAACCCTGCACTCGTCAATTCCAGTTTCGGGCTTTACGAGCTTCACGTGGAGAATAGCTCTGTCAGGGGAGAGGTAGAGCCTGACGTTTTTAACCTCGCAATTGAGGTTAAGCTCACCCATAGCGTAGAGAGCGAGCATGTTCAGAGTTTCCTCATCAACGAGCCCCTCAAATCTCTTCAAGATTTTTTCAATCCTTCCAGCTTTGCCATTCATGCCGTTTTTCTCGCAGGTACTGGACATCGTTAAACCTTTCACACCACCCTAAAAATTATTGCCCATAACTGCTGAGGTTGGGACATGCAGATTTCTGACAGAATGAAGGATGAGCTGATGAGGCTCGACTTCGACATTCACCACATATCCGTAACTTCAAGAAAATCAAGCCTGCACCACGGCATGGTCAGGCTGATAATATCCACACTCGCAACGGGAGATGAAGTGGAAAACCTCGTAAAAAAGGACGTGAGAAAGAATCCCGACAGCAGCGGCAGGTATGTCGTCAGGCTGACCAGCGCTGGAAAGAGCAGAATTGCGTACGTGGACAGGAGAACCCACAGCGTTTTAATGGAGATATGCAGGGATAAGAGGAACAGGGAGAGGGTTTTCCCGTTCAGCAGGGAGGAAATGGATTCGATACTGGAGACGTATTCCCCTCCCGGAAAACAGTACGACGTCGAGTCTTTGAGAAGGGCTGTGATAAAGATTCTCAGGGACTGCTCCTTTTTCGACGAAGACTACGTTTCGATGATGTTAGAGGGAAAAACAGAGGGAAAGCTTGCAGACTTTCTCGAAGACTTTCATCCGTTCTTCTCGGGGATGTGGGATCTTGACGATGACGAGGTTGCTGCGGATTTCGTCAAGCTTTACTCGGAAGTTACAGGAATAAGCTCTCCTGACAGAATAGCTGAAAACCTTGGAGAGAGCGAAGCCAGAATAAGAAAACTGCTTGAATTTTGAATTTGTAAACTATTTTATTTATATTAACATAATTTTAACATTTAACATATTTTGCTCTGTCGCTTTTATCGTTTTTATCGCTCGCGTTTTTATCGTTCTCCCGCATACCATCATCTGCTCTGCGCTGGTTACACATCTTCCACCCGGCCATCAAAAACCAGTCAGGCCCAACCTGCTGAGAGTCAGGGGAAGGAGCAAGCAACCCATGCAGTTTAACCTCTTTACCTCAAGTATTTCTGGCAGCAATCCAACAGGAATGCTGAGAGCGAACAGAAGCAGTCCTGTAGCTTTCGTGAGGTAAAGAACTGCCAGTGTGAGAAATATCAGGCTTGCATAACACAGGATTCTTAAATTCAGTCTTCTCAGCACCCTTTCAGTAAAAATCCCGAGCAGAACTGTCAGAATTGCGGAAAGCAGAGCTGAAAACACGCAGAGAAGCAGGATGTCTGCTGGATTCAAAACCCTGTAAATCGCCCTTAAAGCTAAAGCCGCTCCACTTCTCGATTTACCGATACTCATCAGTACAGCGAAGCACAGCAGGGCGTTGGACGTGTTTGCAGCACCGGTGGCAGAAACGTAGCTGTCAGCTTCACTCTCTTTAAACGGGGAAACAGCCAGTGCGGAAGCTACTCCAGAGCTCACTCCCGGAAAGAGCGAAACAAGAGATCCGGAGAGAGTTCCGGCTAAAGCAGAGAGTGGTTTTAGCTTAACTCCCACCTCCTGCTCCGGCAGGTTTTTAATACCTCTTGCACCTCTGTAAAGGATAGGAAATGCGAACAGACCGGAAAACAGGGGTAAGAGCAGGTTTTTTGCGTTTAACTTAAAAACGAGGGTGCCCAGAATTCCTGATAGCGTGAACACCGTTAACGCCTTTACACAGCTCAGTACTCTCGAATACCTTCCACCAAAGATATCTCCTTTCTCTCTGAAGACGATAAAAATGGACGTTAACACCAGAACGGGTAGTACGAGGCTTTCAGTGTAGCCACTCTTCAAGTACTTCAGCATCAGGAAAAATAGCGGTAACGTGAGAACAACGGCGATGATGCCTGAAAAAGCTGATATTGCCACCGCTTCAATCCCCCTTCCCTCGAGACACATCTCGTGTGCCGGGTACGCTGAAACGGCAAAACTCACGTCCAGAATCCCGAGGAAGGTTGCGGGAATTGCGTCTGCAAAAGTGTGGGCTATGGAAGCAGAAATTATCAAAATCATGAGGTCTTTGTTGATCTGTCTTCCTGCGACGAGAAGGGCTATTGCTGTGTTGACGTGGATTCCCGGAGTGATGCCCGTGAAAATTCCGAGCAGCACTCCGAGGGTTGCTGCAAAATATCCATGTTTACGTTGATTTTCTGTTACTTAAAGTCTTTTGCTTAAGAGACCGGGTTTGATAATCGGTTCGTGTTTACAGTAGCTAAACTTGCTAAACTTTATAGTTAATTTTAATTTAATGTTTTAATGTCAGCCAAATCGTTCTTGGACGTCTGACGGATCGCAGCAGTACCCGTTACACCGCAATTCTTATATATCCCCCGGTTAGCTAAGAGAGCTACCATTAAATTTTCGAATAACCGGGGTGAAAGATAATGTCCAGGTTCAAGCTGCACGACCACGTACTTGTTCCGGAGCACATCCTGCTCAGTGATGAGGAAGCTGAGGAAGTTTTAAAAACTCTTGGTGTGAGCAAGGAACAGCTCCCGAAGATAAGGGCTGATGATCCGGTTGCAAAGGAGATAGGTGCAAAGCCCGGACAGATAGTAAAGATAATTAGAG
>JALVYA010000024.1 GCA_027038095.1 Archaeoglobaceae archaeon | reverse complement strand
CACCTGCTCGTAAAGCTCTACGGTGAGAGAAAGGATCTGGAATTCTTCGCAATCACGGTGGATGAGGGTATTGAAGGCTACAGACCTCCAACGGTAAAAATAGCAAAAAAGGTAACGAAAGAACTTGGAATTGACCATGTCGTCGTTTCTTTCAGGGAAAACTTCGGGATGACGCTTGACGAAATGGTAAAACTCGGAGACAAAAAACCATGCACTTACTGCGGCGTGTTCAGAAAGTACCTGCTGAACAGGACTGCGAGAGAGATGGGAGCAAACAAACTTGCCACCGCTCACAACCTCGACGATGAAACCCAGACGATACTTCTGAACTTCCTGCAATCTGACATAGAGAGGCTTGCCAGACTCGTGCCGCAAAGAGTTCAGAAGGGGCTGGTGATGAGGATAAAACCCTTCAGAGAGGTTTACGAAAAAGAGGTGCTGATTTACTGCCTGATAAACTCTCTGCCTGTGGACATGAACGAGTGCCCGTACAGCCATTTTCCTGTGAGAGCAATGGTGAGAGACTTTCTCTACGAATTCGAAAACGCCTATCCGGGAAGAAAGTACTCCGTAATGAGGAGCTTCGAAACGCTAATTCCGTGCCTGAAGGAAATGTTTCCCCAGATAGACCTGAAGGAGTGCGAGAGGTGTGGAGAACCAACTCCTTCCAGAATCTGCCAGGCGTGCCTGCTCTTAGAGGAACTGAAAGAGGCCAGAAAAGTCAGGAACAAAATCAGGAACGCAAATAGATGACGACATCAGGGGTTCCAGTTGCTGACCTTAACGCTCTTTTTAGCAATCTTCAGTATCGAAACCCTGATCAAGGCAACGAATGAAATTATGAGCCAGGCTGGAGAGTAGAAGAAGTAAAAAACCGGCAGGAGTGCGTAGTTTATTTTCCACTTCAGTTTTCTGGCCGTAAATACCTCCACTGCGACCCAGATGATAAAGGTTACAATTCCCACGATTGCGTTTTTGAGCATCCTCTCCTGAAACAGTATAAACAGAACGAAAAAGAGAATTTTCGGCGGTAAAGCCAGAATTAATGGCAGTATGAAGTAAATTATCTTTGTCAGTATGCTACCGCTCATGAGGTCGTTCAGAGTGAAAGCCACGATTGCCGGGAATATTAAGTACAGAGCCGGTATCCACAGTACAGGTTTTTTTATCAGCTCCGGTAAACAGCTGAGCAGTGCCTGAGCTCCGCCCGTAGCCCACCTCTCCCTCTGAATCACCCACTCCCTGAAGGTTCCGGGACTTTTAGTTTCTGCTCTCCCAGCAGTTCCAAAGCTGAAACCGCTCAATCCGAGCCTCAATCCCAGATCGGTATCTTCGTTAACGACGTTTCTGAACCCGTTCAGGGAAAAAAACACGTCTTTTCTTATTGCGAAAGCCGCTCCGTTAATACCCAGACAGGATTTCAGCTTTTCAGACAGCTTTGCCACTGCAAACATGTTCAGGTAGTCTATGTTTACGAGTTTTTCGAGCACGTTTTTTCCGTTGATTTCCTTTCTAATCTCAACGGCATCGTAGCTCTCCAGAGCTTCAACTATGTCCTCTATTTTTGAGAGCAGTTTTGTGTCGGAGTCTATGAAGAGTAAATACCTGCCCTCCGCAATACTTGCAGCGTCGTTCAAAGCTTTCCACTTGCCCCTTCTTCTGTAACTGAGGCTGACTCTGAAGGAGTACTTTCTCAGGAGAAACTCAAGAGCTGGATCGGGCTCGTCTGCAGCAACAATAAATTCACATTTTACCCTGCTTCTTTTAAGTCTCAGGTAATTGTCTTCTATGTATCCCGCACTCCTGTAAGCAGCGAATATCACGGACACTACAGGCTTTTCTGGTTTGAGCTCTCTGCTTTTTTGCACGGATAGCGTACCAGGGATATTACAAAAAAAGTTTTGGTTATTTTGTAGGAGTTGCTTTCATTACCATTAATGCGAAGACCGCTATCAGCACGGCACCTATTATCGAGTAGAGCAGGTACTGCAGGGAAGAGTACTTCAGGTTTATCTCTGAAGTGGTGGATAGTATGAAAACGCTCGCACCCCACAGCACGAGTCCAGCGGCGATGAGCATGAACGGAATCATCACCTGCTTTTTAACGGGCTTTCTTTCAACCAAGTTGTCGAATACCTTTCCAAGAGCTGCTGCTATTCCCCCGGAAACTATCCACCAGACGGAACCGTATATAAACGCTGTAACGAGAACTATTAAGCCGGGAACGGTTTTGCTGTTGTACAGACTCCAGACCATGTTTATTCCCTGAACTGAACCGATCAGTATGAGAATTGACGAAACAACGTAAGCTACGAAAGACAACCTTCCCTCGAGCAGAGCCTTTTTGAGCGTTGAGAAGTACTCCTCAACCACATCCTCAAATCCGTAGGCTTTTATCAGGAAGTATATACCCACTGTGAGTATAATTGCGCCGGTTCCCCACTCAGGATAACGTGCCAGGAGGAACACGGAGTAAACTATGAAAATGATTCCGAGTGGAGTTAACGTCATTCTGGCTATTTTTGGATCATCAAGCATCTTTTTTATGAGGAAGTACGTGCCTTCAAGCGTTCTGCTCTGCCTGACGATTATTCTGTTGACGGCATCTATCTTGAAGCGACTCGATATGAGGGGCATTATGTACTCGTCCTCTCCACCATCGCTTACGACCACGGCTTTCCTAGCTTTCAGGTTGTCCTTCAGCCAGTCAAGCTGTTCGGCTATTTTTGAGTCCGATATTACTCCAACCCTTTCATCACCGCAAACTGTAACAACTTCCACGCTCTCTCCTGACTCCTTCAGCATGTCGTAAACCTTAACGGCACCGAACATCGTGTTTACGTCGGATTCCTCGGGATCAGCCAGGGCTAATTTTACGGCTGCTTCAATATTGGCTCTCCTGCCGATAACAGGAGACTTTATACCGGTTTTTCTGCCGAGGTCGTCGTCTCTGTCAACTGCAATCACGAGTTTTTCGGGCATCCAGAAAACACTGTTACTGAGGATTATATAAAATTACTCAAGTGTGAACGTTTTTGTAAAGGGTTGTAAACATTCAATGCGTTCAATGCTGACAGATACAGGTGTTTCGAGGACTAAGTTTATGACCTCCCGGGATGAAAGCAGTTTAATGGCAGCAGAAAATGAAACAAAAACAGATAGAGCAGAATTCAGGAAAGAATTCGAAAATCCGAGGGAGCTGTTCAAAAACCTGAACGAACATTTTTACAGGAGGTACTCAGAGGTAGACGACAGCGACGAATTCTGGGAGTACATGGCAAAACCGCTGAGACAGAGTGTGAGGATCAACACCCTGAAAGGCGAACTAAAAGACATACTCGACCTGCTGAAGGAAAACTACGGAGATGTATTTACACGAGTTCCCTGGTGCAGGGAGGGTTACTTTGTCAGAGATGACGTCAGCATTTCAGGTTCTTCCATTGAACACCAGCTCGGTTTGATATTTTTTCAGGAAGCTTCATCCATGATTCCCCCGGTCGTTTTAGGTGTTAAAGCTGAAAGCAGTATTCTCGACGTGGCTGCCGCTCCCGGTGCAAAAACGACTCAAATAGCTCAGTACGTTGAAAACGACGCTCTGATAGTTGCCAACGACGTAAAGTATTCGAGGATAAACATACTCATATCCAACCTTCAGAGGTGCTCGGCAGTGGCTCACGTAACTATGTGTGATGGCAGAAGGTTTAGAAAGTACCCGGAGGCTTTCGATTACGTTCTGCTCGACGCTCCGTGCAGCAACGCAGGAATGGCGAGAAAAAATTACAGGTACGCAAAGCTGTGGAGTTTAAGGGAAGTTCAGTCCCTGTCAAGACTTCAGAAACAGCTCATACTTGCAGCCTATGAAACACTTAAAAGAGGAGGGACTCTCGTTTACTCGACCTGCACGCTCGACCCGTTAGAAAATGAGGAGGTCGTTGACCACCTGCTTTCCAATACGGATGCTGAAGTTGAGAAAGTCAGAGTTGCGAAGGGCGTCGAACCTGTAACGGAGTTCGAGGGCAGAGAGTATTCAGATGAAGTGAAAAAGTGCCTGAGAATACACCCGCAGTGCAACGATACGGAGGGGTTTTTCGTCGCAAAAATAGTAAAGCCGCTGTGAGGTGGTTTGGTGAAATTCAGGAGGGACGTAACGAAGTACGTTAAAGAGAAGCTCAGAGAGCAGTTTGAAGTTGAGGTAGATCTGAAATTC
>JALVYA010000023.1 GCA_027038095.1 Archaeoglobaceae archaeon | reverse complement strand
TTCTTCTGCCACCTTATCAGCCCAGTGCATCTGCTCACCTCTCTCAGACTTTCAGACCACTTCAGACTATTCCGGACAGGATGTCCCGTGCAATTTCGATCTCCTCTTTACCGATTACCAGCGGAGGTACGAACCTGAGGCTGCTCTCAGACGTGGCGTTGATGAGCAGGAAGTTCTTTAAAGCCCTGTTAACGAGCTCAAACGCTCCCTCGCAATTGACTGCGAGCATCAACCCCATACCTCTCGAATTTCCAAAAACTTCGTAAAGTGCGTCTTTCAGAGCTTTTCCCATTTTTTTCGCATTTTCTACCAGCTTTTCCTCTTCCATTACCTCTATCGTTGCAAGAGCGGCTGAACACGCCAAGGGGTTTCCACCGAAAGTTGATGCGTGTTCACCAGAACCGAGCTTTTCGGCAACCTCCCCGCTCACACCGATTCCGCCGACAGGAAAACCGGAACCCATCCCCTTCGCCATTGCCATTACGTCTGGCTGCAGGTTGAAGTGATCTTTCGCGAACCACTTACCCGTCCTGCCAAAGCCCGTCTGAACTTCATCGAAAATTACGAGATAGTCGTACTTCTCTTTCAGCTCAAACATAGCGTTCAGAAAATCTTCGTCAGCCACGTTCACTCCACCTTCACCCTGAACGGGTTCCACTATAACCGCTGCCGTATTTTCGTCAACTTTTCTCTTCAAACTCTCCACGCTGTTAAACTCTGCAAACTCCACCGGCTCGACCAGCGGCAAAAAAGGCTTTCTGAACATCTCCTTCCACGTTACCGACAAAGCACCCATGGTTCTGCCGTGAAATGATCCGGTGAAAGCGACAAACTTTTTCCTTCCGGTAACTTTTCTCGACACCTTAAGGGATGCTTCAACAGCCTCCGTTCCACTGTTGCAGAAGAAAAAGAAGTCCATCCCCGTTATCTCCCTCAGCTTTTCTGCCAGCTCTATTTGAGGTATGGTGTAGAACAGGTTTGACGTGTGCATCAGCTTTTCGAGCTGGGTTTTCAGCCTTTCAACAAGCTTCGGATGGCAGTGGCCTAAAGCACACACGGCAATTCCGGCAACGAGATCGAGGTAACGGTTTCCCTCGACGTCGTACAGGTAACAACCCCTGCCCCTCTCAAAGACGACCGGCAACCTGCGATAAAACTGAATGTGAACAGATTTTTCTCTGTTAATCCAGCTCTGAGTGATTGATTCATTTAACGGAGTGTTTTCAGGGGATTCCATGAACCTGAAAAACTTCCAAAGTTATTTAAAATTTGTCAGCTCCTTCATGTTTAGCCGTCAGTCGTTCTGAACGGCGCGTTCAGCATTGCCAACTTCACGTTACCAACTTCAACCAAAACCCGGCAAGCTTTTATAATTTACAGGTGTGTTCGCCGTAGTGATGGTAACACCGGACAGACTGACGATTCCGGAGAACACAGTATTTGAAGAGGGCAGCATAGTCGTGGATGGAGATGTTATCGTATGCCCCGGATCAAGTATATCTTACGGATTAACAGCTAAAAAAATAATAATAGGTGAAAAGGTAAAAATAGATGGAGACGTCGTGGGCGAGGAGGTAAGGATAGATTCGTGGTGCACGATTAAGGGTAACGTTGTCAGCAAGGGTGAAGCTTACATTGCCGATTTCACGAGTATTGAGGGAAAGTTAACTGTTTTTGGTGACCTCGACATAGGAAGAAACGTAAAGATAAAGGAAGGGTTTGAGGCGAGAGGTTTAATAACGATTCAGGATCCTCTGCCCACCATTATTTTCATATTCTTCTACCTTCTCGAACTTCTCAGACTCGGAAAGCTCGAAGAGGCTGAACAGCTGTTTGAGGAGCTGGAAGACGAGGAAATCCAGAATCCACTCGTAATTCCCGAAAATACGGTCATCGACCTCAACAGAATACAGACCGAAGCTGGAATACTCGTGGAAGGGAGCAGGGTGGTCGGAAACATAAAGGCGAGGTCTGCAGAAATAAACGACAGCGAGGTTTTTGGAAGCGTCAGGTGCAGGGCTGTCGAGAACGACGGGAAGTCTGGAGTCGTGCTGGTAAGAAACAGCAAAATTCACGGTGCGATTGAGGGCAGGGTCGTTGTTGTGTTAAAAGGCAGCAAAGTGGTGGGACAGATAAATGCAGAGAAAGTTTACGTTGAAGAGAACTGCGTGGTGGAGGGGAACATTGCAGGAAAATCGGGTATTATAGTGAAGCCCCGTTTAAACGTGAGTAAAATTCTTGAAAACCTCGAAAAGGTTCCTGAAGGTTCTGAAGTCAGCAGCCTGAGCAGGTATCCTCCCAGCGAGACGCCTTTGAGTGAACAAACTGCGAGAGAGAACACTTCGAACAAATCCGCTGAAAGCGTAAAAACGGAAAGAAAAATAAGAAAAGATCCGTTCAGATTCGAAAGACCCGATAAAATTCCTTCGGCAAAAGAAGCGTTTAAAAGCACGAAGAGTGAGCTGAACGAGTTGGATACAGCTGTAAAGCTTCTCAGGGATCTGGAAGAAGAAAGAAAAACAGAAGGAACAGAAGGAAAGGAAGAACTCAGCAAATCAAACGGGAAAGAAAGGTGATACCGTGTACTGGGATGAAGAGAAGTTTAAAAAAATGTTTCCGAACCTCTATCAGGAAATCAGGGGTTTTAAAATGCCAACCGTACTTGACCACCTCGAAAAGTGCGAAAACGAGGAGGAGGCTGTGGAAATCATAGAGTACTTCGAGAAAAGGGGTGAAATAACCCGCGAATACGCCTGCTACCTGAAGAATAACCTGAAAAAACTCGGCGTACTCGGCACGAGAAAGGCTGGAGAGTACGAAAAGCATGGATTGAGGTAAAAGGCTGAATTCTTCAGGTGTCTGGTATGATTGAGATAGGCATAGCCGGAAAACCCAACGCCGGAAAATCGACTTTTTTTAAGGCAGCAACCTTGGCTGATGCTGAAATAGCGAATTACCCCTTCACGACCATAGAACCAAACGTGGGCGTTGCTCACGTCAGGGTGAGGTGCGTTTGCAGGGAGCTCGGAGTTGACTGCGGAAAGTGCGTGGACGGCTGGAGGTTCATACCGGTAAAACTGATAGACGTCGCCGGGCTTGTTCCGGGAGCGCATAAGGGGAGAGGTCTCGGAAACGAGTTTCTCGACAACCTGAGGCAGAGTGAGGGAATAATTCAGGTTGTGGACTCCTCAGGATCTACGGATGAAGAGGGTAACGAGGTTGGAATCGGAGAGTACGACCCCTGCAGGGATGTGGAATTTCTGCAGGAAGAGCTCGAGATGTGGATTTTTGGACTGCTGAAAAGGGGATGGGAGAGAAACGTCAGAAGGATAACGATGGAAAAAAAAGATCCCGTCAGGTTTTTGGCTGAGCAGCTCGCAGGTCTGGGTTTTAAAGAAAGGCACGTCAGAGAGGCGATGAAAGTAGTTGGATACGACATATCCAGTTACGGAGACGAAGAACTGAAAAAGTTTGCAGAGGAGCTCAGAAAGAGAAGGATGAAAACAGTTGTGGCTGCAAATAAAGCCGATAAGGCTCCCGAAGAGCTGCTGAAAAAACTGGTTGAAAGGTATTCTGCTGTTCCAACATCTGCCGTGTTTGAACTGACGCTGAGACTTGCTGCCAGAAACGGGTACATAAAGTACCTGCCGGGAGACAGCGACTTCGAAATTCTGAAGCCTCTGAACAGGAAACAGGAAAAAGCACTTGAAAGTATAAGGAGTTTTCTGAAGAAGTTCGGAAGCACGGGCGTGCAGGAAACAATAAACAGGATTGTGTTCGACGTTCTGGAGTACATAGTCGTTTATCCCGTAGAGGATGAAAACAAGTACACCGACACCAAGGGAAATGTGCTGCCAGACGCCATGCTGGTTAAGAAAGGCACGACCGCAAGAGAGCTTGCCTACAAAATTCACACGGATATAGGAGAAAGCTTCATTTACGCCGTTGATGCGAGAAAGAAGATGAGAGTGGGCGAGGACTACGAACTCAAAAACAACGATGTGATAAAAATAGTCAGTGCAAAGTGACGCATGAGTGTTAAACATCCGGCGATAGTCCAGATAAGGGGGGACTACCAGAGATACATAGATGAGATTCTGAAAACAGTAGAGAGAAACTGCGAAGAGTTCTGGGTTGAAAAGCAGAGGGGTGGAATGGACATATACTTTTCAGACGTTAACGATGCGAGAAAGATAATATCGAAAATCCAGAGGGTTAAAAAGGCTGAAATAAAAATGAGCACGAAATACGC
>JALVYA010000022.1 GCA_027038095.1 Archaeoglobaceae archaeon | reverse complement strand
TTTCAGGACGAAAATCGGCATTTTTGGCAGAATGAACGCTGGCAAATCGAGTCTGATAAACGCGTTAACGAATCAGGACATTGCAATAGTGTCTGACGTTCCCGGTACGACGACAGATCCTGTTTCCAAATCAATGGAGTTACTCCCCTTAGGTCCCGTCACGCTCATAGACACAGCAGGGCTGGATGATGTCAGCGAGCTCGGAACGAAAAGGGTTGATAAAGCATTGGAGGTTTTGAAAGACGTGGATCTCGCTTTACTTGTAGTGGACGCCACGAGGCTCGATGAGGGTCTGGAATTTGAAGAGAAAGTAATACAGAGGGCAAAGGAGCTCGGAATTCCCGTAATTGGAGTTGTAAACAAGATAGACTTAAAGGAAGTATCCGACGAAGATGTCGCTGAACTTGCGAAGAAGTACGACATTCCCTTTGTAAAGGTCAGTGCGAAGACGAGAGAGGGTTTGATCACGCTGAAGAGAGAAATAGTCCCCAGAGCTCCGGCTGATCAGGAAGTTCCACTCGTTGCAGACCTGTGCAGGGGAGGAGAAGCTGTACTTTACGTTTTTCCTAAGGAGATAAGGTTTCCAAAGGGAAGGCTCCCGCTTATCTGGGTCAGGGCTTTCAGGGAAACAATAGATCAGGATGCGTACTGCGTCATCGCAAGAGAGGACAACGTTAAGGAAACTCTGGACTATCTGGACAGAGAAATAAGCCTGACAGTTGTTGATACAAGGGCTTTTGAGAACGCATACATTCCGGATACCCCTCTGACGTCGTTTTCAGTCATTGAAGCGAGGTACATGGGCGACCTGACGGCTTTCATAAAGGGAGTGAGAGTTGTGGACGACTTGAGCAGAGATGACAGGGTTCTCGTCGTTCAGTGCTGTGAAGACAGGAACGATCCGGACGATTTCTGGACGGATTTCGTTGTTGAAGAGCTGAAAAAGAGGGGGTGCATTGTGGAATTCGGGGACATCGAGGACTACAGCGATCAAAAACTCGTAATTCACTGCAACGCCTGCAGGCTGAGGAGGGATGAAGTGCTCGAAAGGATTGAGTATGTAAAAGAGAAGGGGGGTAGCATTACAACAATCGGCCTGTCTGCGTGTTACCTCAAAGGGTACCTGAGCAGGTTCCTCGACCCATTCCCCCTCGAAAAGATGGTGCTTGAAGGCGTTGAGGTTGGAGATATTCCCTACGAATTTCTGTCTCGGAGGACCAGAGTATGTCCGGCAAACGCGTGGAAGTATTGAGGGTTGAGAAGGACTTTTTAGGTGAGAAGAAGATTCCGGCGGATGTTTACTACGGCATTCACACAGCGAGAGCCAGAGAAAACTTTCCCATTACCGTTAGACTGGGGTACAGAATCCACCCCGAACTGATAAGAGCGTTTGCAATGGTTAAAAAGGCGTGTGCTTTATCCCTGATGCAGCTCGAACACCTTGATAAGGACAAGGCCAGGGCAATAGTTCAGGTTTGCGACGAGCTGATCGAAGGAAAATGGCACGACCATGTTGTAGTCGATCCGTTTCAGGGAGGGGCGGGAACTTCGCTGAACATGAACATAAACGAGGTAATAGCGAATCGTGCGAGTGAAATTCTGGGTAAAAAAGTGCATCCGCTCGACGACGTCAACAAGATGCAGTCGACAAACGACACGTTTCCAACCGCTGCAAGAATTGCGGCCATATCTCTGCTGAGACAGCTAACTGCAGTGGTCGGTGAGCTTCAGCAGGCTCTGGAGGACAAGGAAAGGGAGTTTGCGGGAGTTCTCAAGCTCGGAAGAACGGAAATGCAGGATGCTGTGCCAATCACGCTCGGTCAGGAGTTTAGCGCTTACGCCGAAGCAATAGCCAGAGACAGGTGGAGGCTGTACAAGGTTGAGGAGAGGTTAAGACAGGTAAATCTGGGTGGAACTGCAGTGGGCACGGGTTTAAACGCTGATCTGAGGTACATACATCTGGTCATCCAGAGGCTGAGGGACATCACGGGCTTAAATCTGGCCAAAGCTGACAATCTGGTGGATCCAACCCAGAACTGGGACGTTTTCGTCGAGGTGCACGGGCTTCTCAAGGCTCTGGCGGTAGACCTCTACAAGATTTCAAACGACCTGATACTGATGAGCGCGTTTAAAGAGATTAGACTGCCCCCCGTTCAGGCCGGCTCTTCGATAATGCCCGGAAAGGTCAACCCGGTCATACTGGAGTGCGTAAAACAGGTTGCTATCAGGGTGATGTCCAACGACGTTGCTCTAAACATGGCATCCGCACACGGACAGCTCGAGTTAAACGCTTTAGCACCGCTAATAGTTCACAGCATGCTTGAATCACTCGAAATACTGACAAATGTCGTTGAGGTCATGATCGAGAAGTGCGTAAGAGAAATTAAGGCAGATGAAGAGATGTGCAGGATGTATCTGGAAAGGAGTCCGGCTCTGATCACCCCTCTGGCTCCTTACCTCGGATACGACAGAGCGGCTGAGATAGCAAAGGAAGCAGTTACGAAGGGTAAGACGATTAGAGAGGTTTTGCTTGAAAAGGGGCTGTTCAGCGAGGAGGAGCTTGAGGTTTTGCTGTCGCCGCAGGAACTCGTAAAGCCGGGAGTTGCTGGAGAGGGTAAAGTCGACAGGAAGATCGTCAGCAGGGAGTACAGGGATTGATGTACTGTATCCAGAATGTCGATAGCGGCGGTAGCTGACACGCTGACACGCCGTAACACCGGAGGTTGCTCCATGCAAAAAGTGGAGCTGATACCGGTAAGGTTCAGGATAGAGCCCGGCGTCGATCTGAATTACATCGCGAATGCCGTAGCGGAATACGCCAAAAAAGGAGACATCGTCGTCGTTTCGAGCAAGGCGGTGTCTTACTGTGAGGGCAGACTCGTAAGACTGGCAGACGTTAAACCTTCAGGCAGAGCTTTAAAACTCTCCAGACAGTACGGCATTTCTCCTGAACTTGCGGAGCTCGTTGTGAGAGAAGCGGATGAAATAATCGGAGGCGTTGAGGGGTTCGTGCTCACTCTGAAATCCGGTATGCTGCAGCCAAACGCGGGAATTGACAGGTCAAACGTGCCGGAAGGGTATGCGATCCTGTACCCGGAGGATCCGCAGAACTCTGCAGATACGCTGAGAAAACTGATTGAGAAAAGAGTTAACGGTAGAGTGGGCGTGGTGATATCCGATAGCAGAGTTTTACCGCTCAGAAGAGGTGTTTGTGGAATAGCACTGGTTGCATCGGGATTCGAAGCGATAAAAGACGAAAGGGGAAAGCGGGATTTGTTCGGAAAACCTCTGAGAAACACCATGAGAAACCTCGCAGACATGCTTGCTTCAGCTTCACAGCTACTGATGGGTGAGGCTGACGAAATGATCCCTGTGGTTATAGTCAGAGGTTTAAAGGTCAGGTTTACGGAGGAGAGTTTCTGTCTGACAGTTGATCCGGGAGAGTGCCTCTACTGGGGGAGTCTGAATGGTAAAATTCGTTGGAGTGATAAACCTGAGTCCTGAGTCGTTTTACAGCGGTTCCGTTTGCAGAGACGTGAACTCAGCCATAAAGAGGGCTGAGAAGATGGTTGAAGAAGGAGCAGACGTGATAGACATAGGCGGGATGTCAACCGCCCCCTACAGGGACACGTGGATAAGCGAGGAGGAAGAGCTGAGGAGAGTAATTCCGGCAGTAAGAGAGACATCGAAGCTCGGCATTCCCGTATCCATAGACACGACAAGGGCTGGCGTTGCTGAAAAGGCCGTTGAGGCGGGAGCGTGCATGATCAACGCAGTAAAGCCCGATGACGAAATAGTGGATGTTGCCAGAAGAACCGGTGTACCGGTGATTGTCGTTGCCAGAGAGGTCGAATGGAGCGAGAACACTGCTGTTAACTCGACCGTTAAATCTCTGAAAGCCGAGATCAGGAGGTGTCTGAAGAGAGGAATTCCCCGTAAAAACGTTGTTGCTGACCCTGCAATCGGCTTCTGGAGGAAATACGGAAGGTGGTTCGTAAGAGATGCCTGCATAATCGCAAACCTCGACAGGATAAAGTCCGAACTGAACGTGCCTGTGCTTGCAGGCATTTCGAGAAAGTCTTTTATCGGGCAGATACTGGGGATTGAAAATCCGGAAGACAGGCTGATCGGGTCAGTTGTTGCTGAAGCTCTGGCAGCTTTAAAGGGAGCGGATTACATCAGAACCCACAACGTTCGAGAGACGAGGCAGGCTGTGGAGATGGCTGAATTTATCGGGAAGTTCATGGTGAAGGACTAAATCACTGCCTGCGAAT